>QIIW01000142.1 GCA_003231645.1 Acidimicrobiia bacterium
CCGGCCCCCGGCTTGACCGCACCGAGACTGCCGATGACGGCGTCGTAGAAGATGATCTGCACGAGAAGCGGAATGTTGCGGATCGTCTCCACGAACACCGTGGAGACCTCCCTGACCATCCAGTTCTTGGACAGCCGGCCGAGACCGACGGTCACGCCGAGAAGCGTGGCGAAGATGATGCCCACAAAGGTGAGCCTGAACATGTTGACCATGCCGACCCACAGCGCCCGGCCACCGGTGGCCGGATCGGTGTCGATCCCTTCGCTCACGAGGAAACCGGGGTTCGTCTTGATGAAACCGAAGCCGGTGCCGATGCCGTTGGCATTGAGGCTGGACTTGGCCTGGGTGACCAGGAAGAGAAGAGCACCGACCGTGACGGTCAGGGCGAATACCTGGGCGACCCATTTGACAACGGTTGCGTCGCGCCACAGGGGCGGACGGGTGGTGGCCGGATGTTCTGCGTGGGTCGCCGTCACGGCGTGGTCCCCCTCGAATGGGTCTGTTGTCTGTCGCGTCGGCCGTGGTCGGCCGGCGAAGCGACGAGGGGTGGCGAGTCGCTGCAGGACTCGCCACCCCTCGCTGGTGTTACATGGGCTTCAGACTGGCTGGATCAGCGAGCCGGCGGGGCGTACATGAGCCCACCGTTGAGCCAATCGGCGTTGGCCGAGCCGGCACGGGACAGACCAACCGGCACCAGGTTGCGGTTGTAGATGTCGTTGTAGTTGCCGACCTCACGAAGCATGGTCTGGAAGGCGGTGGGATCGAGTCCCATGCCGGACTGCAGTTCACCGTCGCCACCGAGCAGACGCCCGATCTCCGGGCTGGGCGGGTTGGCGACCATCTCGTCGACATTGGCCTGCGTTGCACCCTGCTCATCGAAGATGATCGAGGCGAAGACCGTCCAGTTGACGGCATCGGCCCAAGCCGAGTCGTTCTGGGCGTAGACCGGGCCGAGCGGCTCCTTGGAGATGGGGGTGGACGGGAAGATGACCCAGTTCTCACCTGCCGGCTGCTGCTTGGCCTTGCGGCCGACCAGGCCGGAGCCGTCAGTGGTGATGATGTTGCAGGAACCGTCGAGGAAGCCGTTGACGACGATGTCGTAGTCCTCGAACGTCTTGAGGGTGATCTTGACGTTGGCGACCTTGGCGGCCTCGGCGATGTTCTTCTCCGTGGTGGTACCGGCGTTGGTGCATACGGTGGCGCCACCGATGTCGGCGATCGTGGAGTCGGCGCTGAATCCATCCTTGGCACGGGCCATCAACTGCTGGCCGTCGTAGTAGGTGGTGGGGCCGAAGTCCATGCCGATCTCGCCGTCGCGGCTCTGGGTCCAGGTGGTGTTGCGCATCAGCACGTCGACCTGCCCGGTCTGAACGGCGGTGAAACGAGCCGAAGCAGTGAGCGGTACGAAGTTGACGGCGGTTGAGTCACCGAGCACGACGGCAGCCACGGCGCGGCAGTAGTCGGCGTCGAGGCCGGTGGTGGTGCCGTCAGGTTGCGTCTCGGAGAACGCAACGGCGGAGCCGGACACGCCACAGTTGAGGGTGCCACGGTCCTTAACGGTCTTCAGGAGATTCCCCCCCTGCACTGTTTTCACAGTGTCGGTCGGCTGCGTTGTCGACCCGGCCGGCGCCGTGGTCGACGTGCTGCTCGATGAGACAGCGGCAGTGGTGGTGGTTGATGATGACGCAGCAACGTTGTCGTTGTTGCTACTGCCACACGCCGCGGCGAGGAGCGTGAAGCTCAGCGCTATCGCGACAGTGCGCCAGATGAATCGTTTACTCATGTTGTATTCCCTCCAGGTCCCAGTTTGGGTCGGAGGAACAATACACACATGAGTTGGCTGAGGTGCGATCCGGCACAATATTGTCGGTCGTTTGTCACATTCCGGAATACCGGGCTGCTCAGAGATACTGGCCGGTTGCCACGGAGTCGATTGATCGGCCCCCGCTGGCGGTCTCCTCGCCGGAGACGAGAGTGCGCACGTAGACGATGCGCTCTCCCTTCTTGCCCGAGATCCTCGCCCAGTCGTCGGGGTTGGTGGTGTTGGGCAGGTCTTCGTGTTCCTTGAATTCCTGTCGGATCGAGGTCAGCAGATCGGAGGTGCGGATGCCGCGATCGCCGGAAGCTATCTGCCGCTTGATCGCCAGCTTCTTGGCCCGGCGCACAATGTTCTCGACCATCGCTCCCGAAGCGAAGTCCTTGAAGTACATGACTTCCTTGTCACCGTTCTGGTAGGTCACCTCGAGGAACCGGTTGGGGTCGTCGTCGCGGTACATCTCGCGCACCGACTCCTCGATCATCACCTGCACGGCCTTGTCGGGGTCGCCACCGCCGATTCCGTCGATCTCGCCGCGATCGATCGGCAGCGAGGTGGTGAGGTAGTTGGCGAAGATGGCCGATGCCGCCTCGGCGTCGGGTCGCTCGATCTTGATCTTCACGTCGAGGCGACCCGGACGGAGGATTGCCGGATCGATCAGGTCCTCGCGGTTGGAGGCTCCTATCACGATGACGTTGCGGAGGGCTTCGACCCCGTCGATCTCGGCCAACAACTGCGGCACGATCGTCGACTCGATATCGGAACTGATGCCGCTGCCGCGCGTGCGAAACAGCGACTCCATCTCGTCGAAGAAGACGATGACGGGCCAGCCCTGTTCGCTCTTCTCTCTCGCCCGCTGGAACACGAGCCTGATCTGGCGTTCGGTCTCGCCCACGTACTTGTTGAGCAGTTCCGGGCCCTTGATGTTGAGGAAGTAGCTCCGGGCGTCGTGATCGCCCGAAACCTCGGCCACCTTGCCGGCCAGGCTGTTGGCGACCGCCTTGGCGATGAGGGTCTTCCCGCAGCCGGGGGGCCCGTACAGCAGGATGCCCTTCGGAGCCGGGAGATCGTAGTCAGAGAAAAGAGCCTGGTGGAGAAACGGCAGTTCGACGGCGTCGGTGATCTGCTCGATCTGCTCATCGAGCCCACCCACGTCGGCGTAGGACACGTCGGGCACTTCTTCGAGGATGAGATGACCGACCTCCTGGCGCGGGAGTCGCTCGAGCGCCATTCCGGAACGAGGGTCGACGAGCACAGGATCGCCTGATCTGAATGTGGTGCCCTGAAGGCTGTCGGCCAGTTCGACGATACGCTCCTCGTCGGCTCGGCCGATCACCACGGCGCGGGTACCGTCGTCGAGGAGGTCCTTGAACCTCGCCACCTCCCCCGTCCGGTCGGGACTGCGTGCCATCACCACGTTGGACGAATCGTTGAGCACGACCTCTTGGCCCCGTTGCAGTTCGCCGGCCAACTCGGACTGAACCGCGACCCGTATCTTGCGACCGCCGGCGTGGACGTCGGCGGTGCCGTCATCGTTGACGCCGAGCACGGTGCCGTAGCCCGACGGAGGTTGAGTCAGCTTGTCGACTTCGTCGCGAAGCGCGGAGATGTGGTCGCGTGCCTCGCGCAGGGTGTAGGTGAGCTTCTCGTTCTGCGAGATCGCCTGCGACAACTTGCCCCTGGTCTCGATCAGACGCTCCTCCAGCGTGCGCACGCGCTTGGGGGAGTCCTGCAGACGCCGTCGAAGGGCGGTGACTTCGTCTTCCAACTCTGCCGCAAGCATACGGAGGCGCTTGATCTCGACTTCCCGGGATTCGTCGGCCATCTGGTCCTCCTCTCGGTGACGATCTCACACTAGACCGGCTCTGGGCAGTCGAGCCGGACAGGACCGCCCCACCGGTGGCAGGGCACAGTGAACGGGACCGACCGACCGAAGTCCCGATTCGATCGGAGAGCGGGTCAACCGACTCAAGAGCGTGGCTACACTGCCGATTCAGTGTCGGAGCCCGAGGCGGGTCCCGGCGGCCAACCAACAGCAACCGCGACGTGAGGTCGAGTGACAACATGAAGGTCTGGATCGATCAGGATTTGTGCACCGGAGACGGACTCTGTGAAGAGATCGCTCCCGATATCTTCACCCTTCTCGACGACGGGCTCGCCTACGTGATCGACGCCGGCAAGGTCCTCTCCGACCCGGCTGGCTCCGAGGGTGTCGCCGCGGTGCCCGACGGCCAAGAGGAAGCATGCATCGAGTCGGCCGAAGAATGCCCCGGTGAGTGCATATTCATCGAAGTCTGATCAAGCCCCGACGGTCATCCGTCAACAGCCGGGCACCTCGGTCGTCGCGCTGAGGTCGGTGGTGAGTTTCTCGGCCAGGGTGGTGGCCCGCACCGCATAGGCCACGCCGGCGTCGCGTCTGGTGGTCGCGTAGGCGATTCCCACCACGACGCCACTGTCGTCAACCAGGGCCGCACCCGAATCGCCCGACTCGACATTCGCAGCGAGCAGCCACGAAGGACGATCGACCGTGTCGGTGCCGGCCACCTCGGTGATCTCGACCGTGACCGGGCGGTCTATCCGGAACGGAGTGGGGTCCGGCCGGGGATCGTCTCGCCATCCGATCAGCGTGCCGATCGTGCCGTC
Source organism: Acidimicrobiia bacterium (assembly GCA_003231645.1). Lineage (GTDB taxonomy): Bacteria > Actinomycetota > Acidimicrobiia > Acidimicrobiales > Aldehydirespiratoraceae > SZUA-87. The sequence goes on from QIIW01000142.1 coordinate 4,460, forward strand.
GGGGGCGTCGCCCAGAGGCAGGGGCGTGAGGTTGGCGCCCTCTGTTCTCAGTACGGCCAGATCATCGATCGTGTCGAACAGGACAGGCACCGCCTCGAGGGTCCGACCATCGACGAGGGTGATCCTGATCGTGTCGATGCCAACGATCACGTGGGCAGCGGTCGCGATCAGGTCGGGGCCGACCGCGAACCCGCTCCCTTCTCTTTCGCGACCACACGCCAGTCCGCTCACCCAGACCGTGGAAGCGACCAGTCGGTCGCGGGTCCCCGCGGTGAGACCGTCTCGGGTCGGGGGTGGGCCGGGGTCGGGCGGATCGGACAGTGGCGGGCGGGTTGCCGGAGTCGTCACGGCCGACGGGGTGAGCGGATCGTCGGGTGCGCACGCCGAGACGAACAACGCGAACGTGACGAGAACCAGCAGCGTCGTGCGGCGGCGGTTCATTCGGCGAGGAGGCGGGCGTGAGTGAGGAATCCCGTGTGGGCGACCATTCGGTGGTCGGGCCGGACGGCGTTGCCCTCGACGTGCCAGGTGCGGTTCAGAACCTCGACCGTCTCGACCATCCCGAATGGCGACTCGGCGAGAGCCCGGCAGAGGTTGGAGACCTGGATGATGCTCGGCGTGTAGGCGAGGAAGATTCCACCGAGCCGCAGGGACGCCGCGGCATGGGGAATGACCTGCCATGGCTCGGCCAGGTCGAGTACGACCCGGTCGAGATCTGCCTCGTCGATCCCCTCGTAGACGTCGCGCACCGAAGTGTGGTAGCTGCCGAGGGCGGATGCCCCCAGGAACCGTTCGACGTTGCCGCGGGCCCGTTGCTCAAAGTCCTCACGGATTTCGTAGCCGGTGATCTCGGCACCGGCCCGCAGCAGGCCCGTCGACAGAGCACCGCTGCCGAGGCCCGACTCGAGCACCCTCGCGCCGCGGAAGATATCGGCAAGAATCAGGATCGGCCCGATGTCCTTCGGGTAGATCACCTGGGCACCGCGGGGCATCTTGAGGATGTAGTCGGTGATCGTCGGGCGAACGGCGATGAACACCATGCCCCGTGTGGAGCGAAAGGTCGTGCCCTCCGGGCTCCCGATCATCGCGTCGTGGGACAGGACCCCCGAGTGGGAATGAAACTCCCCGCCCACACTCAGGTCGATCAGATAGCGCCGCGACTTGCGGTCGGTGAGAAGCACGGTGTCTCCCGCGGCGAGAACGCCCCGGTCGTTCACGTCACGGCCTTCCTGGAGATGCGGCCCGTCCGCATGACGACCGGCACCGGGGCGGTGGCCCGGTCGACGAACCGGCAGAACGCGCAGATGTCCGACGAACACGGGGCGCCGCACTGCGAACAGGGACGAAGGGTGGCGGACGCGTCGTCGGTGTCGTCGCCGAAGCGCGCGGACGCCCGCTGGAGAAATCCGAAGTAAAAGGCGAATTTGGCTCCGGGCGAGGAACTCTCGATGTCGTTGAGTGCGGCTTTGTAGGAGAGATGTCGGTTGCCCCCCGCCATCGGGCACTCGTCGACCATGTAGTCGATCCCGCGGATCACGCAGTAGGCGGCCGTCTCGCGTTCGGTGAGCCGAACCAGCGGTTTGACCTTCTTCGGGAATCCGCGGAGAGAAGGCAACACCGGGGCCTGGCGACCGAGATATTCGGTGTGCCAGTGGAGCGTGTTGCCCAGGAGCACCGCGGCTTCGTCGTCGAGATTGTGTCCGGTGGCAACGACGTCGTATCGGCCGCGGCGGGCTGCCTCGTCGAACAGATGACGCTTGGTGAGCCCACACGCCGAGCACGGTGTCCGCTTGACGGCCCGACTGCCGTTGGGGATGTCGAATCCGTGGTCGATCACCAGGTCGTCGATAGCCAGATGGAGGCTGCGACGGCGAGCAAAATCCTTGGCATGGCGGCTCGACTCCCGGCTGTAGTCGTCGATACCGAGGGCGATGTGGAACCCGTCGACCGCATAACCGAGTTCGACGAGGATGTCCCAGAGCGCGAGCGAGTCCTTGCCGCCCGATACCGCCAGCAGGACGCGGTCCGACGGGTGGAGCATCTCGAAGTTGGCGATCGCCTTGGCGACCTGATCCCGGCACAGCCTCAGGAAGTGTTCGGCACAGAAGTTGGCGTTGTGGCGGCGGATGTCGATGACGGCCGGTTCGCGGCACACCCGGCACCTCACTGTCGGCCACCGGAGATCACGGGTCGGATCTCGATCACCGCGTCGAGCCCCAGAGTCCGGTCGCGTGGCACAAGCTCGCCGTTCTCGATGACGAGATGGGACTCGCGGCTGAGGCCGAGGTGATCGAGCAGGTCACCGGCCTTCATGGGTCGACTGACCTCGATCTCTCGACTTGGATGTCTCAGTTTGACGATCACTTCGAACTTCTCTGCACGCTTGCGTCGGGGCTTCCGGGACGGACTCGGAGCGGACTAGGCCCTCTCGTGCCGCGGGTCGATGTGGCTGATCACCAACTTTTCGCCGACGGCGAGAGGCTCGGAGAATCTGATCGGCTTGTCGCCGCGCTTGGTCATACCTTGGATCCTGGCACCGACGAACCTTGCACTGAACACCGCCAGCCAGAACTTGGACCCGCCGATCAGCCCCCTGCGGATGCTGTTGAATCGGATGGTACGGCTCACGTAGGCCCGGCCGAACGACTTGGGAGCCATCAGATGCGACGGATCTCGACGACGGTGGACTTGGTTCGGCCGACCCGCCTTCCGATCACGAAGACGATGATCAGCAGGATCACGCCTCCCACCGCGAGAAAAGGCACCGCCTTGGAGGCGGCCTCGTCGGCCGATCGGTCGATGTCGTCCTTGAACGATTGGAATGACGAGCGAAGGTCGTCGCGGGAGATCGTCTCGTTGTCATCAGCCATCACAGGCTCCTCTTGGTGATTCGCGAAACCAGCACACCGATGACCGCCAGTAGAGCCACGAGAGTGATGGTGGTGGGGACCCACGAGAGATTTCCCGTGAATGTCGATCCGGTCTCCTCCTGTAGCACCCTGAGCAGCGCCAGGCTCAGGGAGACGAGCCCGAACATCAACAGGACGCTCCCCAAGAGCCCGAATGTGAGCCATCTTCCGGAGCCCTGTAGCGGTCCGAGGATCTCCTGTCTCGTATAAGCCTTGACGAGGTCGAACATCTCGCCGGGTCCGGTTTTGTCGCCCATCGATCCTCCGTGTCAGGACGGCAACCCTACCGGTTCGAGTCGCCACCGTGCTGCGACACCAGCTCTATCAGTGCACCTTGCTCCGGGATCATGTCGCACAGCAGATCGAATCGTTGACGGGTCGACGAGGTGGCGAGCAGTCGGCACACGGCGACGAGGTCGTCCACCTCCGAGACCGTGCCGAGACCGTCGGGCTCGTCGGGCCAGGGTTCGATCATCACCGTGGCGAATCGTCCGGGGTCAGCCGGTGCCGGCGGGCAACGGCGCCAGATCGTCGAGCGAGGGACCGTAGGGATGACCGGCGACGGCCTCGACCATCGCGACCTGGAGGTCATTGCACTGTCCGAGTGTGGCGCCGAGTCCGGGGTCGTTGACGATCATCGCGAAGCTGATTCGGTCGCCGTTGGGAGCGATGTAGCGTCCGGCAACACCGGTGGTGTCGACCTCTGCGGTGGCCAGCAGGCGTAGATCGCCCCGGGTTTCGGAAACGCAGTCGGCCAACGGCCCGGCGGCAACATCGGGGATCATGTCGAGCAGCGGAGACGATTCGGAGTGACTCTCGAGTATGGAAACGAGAAGTCCGCAGGTGGTCTGATTGAGAGCGGAGAGACCGGATCCGTCGGCGATGGCGGTGCCGGCGACCGGTAGACCCGCCCGATCGAGCAGGATCGTCTCGCCGAAGAGAATGGCGTTGACACGAAGGGCCGTGACTCCGCTTCTGACACCGATTTCCTTGAGGATCATCTCGGCGGTCGTGGCGCCGCCGGGAGACATGGCGAGGCCGAGGATGTCGATGAAGGGGGGCGACTCGATGCCGCCGAGGGCCCGACGATCGGCTCCCTGGGGCGCCACGGAGTTCCCCGCTCGTCCGGCTATCTCGATGCCGCGGTCGGTGAGCAGTTGGGCGAAGAGGGCGGCGGCATCGGTGGCGGGGTCGGCTGATCGAGTGTTCTTGGCGGGGTCGACCGTGTCGGGCCAGGCGGTGAACCCGTTGTTGACGAGCAACGCTGACAGCGGTCCGACCTGATTGCCGGCGTTGTCCTCGCGTGTCCAGACGACTCCAGCGGGCGTCTCCTCTCCGACGTAGCCGCGTTCGGCCGGGGTGTACTTCGACTCGTCGCCCATGACACCACCCGATATGGAGGTGACGCCTTCGCCGGCCAACTGCCCGGCCACGGTGTCGGCGAGGGCGGCGAGATCGGTGAAGGGACGCTTGGGGCGGAAACGATCGACATAGTCGGCGGTGGCGAGAACCGGGTCGCCACCACCCACCAGCCAGATGTTGCCATCGAGAACGCCGGCATCGGTCACCTTGACGTCGGATCGAACGACCGCCTCGGTGCGGTAGACGGAATCAGGTGCCAGCGCCTCGGTCGCCGCGGCCGCGGTGATGAGTCGCTGCAGGGGGCCGGGGGCGAGGAGCCTGCCGGTTCCGTTTCTGGCGACCTGGACACCGTCGCGGTCGACGCTGATGCATCTGGTGGTCGGCATGGCCGGGTTGGTGAGCACGGTCTGGATCTCTCGGCCGAGCATCGTGTCGGCCGTGGGCCGGCGTAACCATTCCGGGGCGCGCCGGACGCTCAGAAGAGGGGTGGTGACCGAGGCCGACTCCGTTTGTGACGCCTCGGCGTGACCCGGATCGGAGGCGCTGTTGGCCTTCGCGGCGAGGATGGACGCCGCGACGAGCGCTGCTACTAGGACGATCGGGAGCAAGAACCGGCGCATGGCACCCGCAGGTTAGGCCGACGGACGGCGGCGACAGCGACGCGGGCGGCGATCATGTTGTTTCGTCGGGTTGGACTGCAGCCCGGATGAACCCTCTGACGTGTTGAAGACGTCGCTCGAGCGCGTCGTCGCTGAGCGGGTCTCGGCCCAGCAACCCGGCGATGAAGCTGGCATCGCTGAAGTAGGACAACAGAGCCCCGTAGCCGGTTATGAGGAGCTGTTCGGGATCGTGGCGACGGAAATGGCCGGCGTCCATCTCGCGACGGAAATAGTTGGCGGCGCGAGCGAACAGCGGCTGCAGTGCGATCCCGAGATCGATGTGTCCGATACCGTGTTCGGCCAGTGCCTCCCGGCGAACGATTCGTACGAACTCCGGGTTTTCCCGGAAGAACTCGAATCCGGCGGTCAGGACGTGATCGATCTTCCTCCATCCGTAGGCGTCGTCCTCGGCGACTGCCTGTTCGACCCGCAGGTACCACTCGGCGAGAGCCCGCTCGAAGACCTCGGTGTACATCAGTTCCTTGGAAGAAAAATGGTGAAGGAGACTCTGACGTCGTATTCCGACCACCGCGGCTATGTCATTGAGGGAGGTGCCGTCGAACCCGCGTTCGGCGAAAAGTCTCTGCGCGGCCACGATGATGGCGTCCTTCGTGGGCGTCTCGATCACGGCCGCATCGTAGTGGAGTCGGCGAGGATAGGGTCATCTTCGACATCGACATGGAGGTCTGATGACCGATCTCGATCAGCGCGCCGTCAACATGATTCGCGGTATCGCCATGGACGGACCCAACGCCGCCCGGTCGGGCCATCAGGGCACGGCCATGGCCCTCGCGCCCCTCGCCCATGTTCTGTTCACGCGGGTCATGAAGTACGACGCCCAGGCACCCGACTGGCCCGACCGTGACCGGTTCCTCCTCTCCGGTGGTCACGCCTCGATCCTGCAATACACGTTGCTCTACCTCGCCGGATTCGGTTTGACGATCGATGACCTGCGCGAGTTTCGCCAATGGAACTCGCTCACGCCCGGGCACCCCGAGGTGGGCCACACCGTCGGGGTCGAGGCCACCACCGGTCCGCTCGGGCAGGGTGTAGCCAACATCGTTGGCATGGCGATCGCCGAGGAGCAACTCCGCAGTCGGTTCGGCTCGGGACTCTTCGATCACCATGTGTTCGCCACCTGTGGGGACGGTGATCTGTCCGAGGGGGTGAGCCATGAGGCGGCCTCGCTCGCCGGGCATCTCGGGCTCGGACGCATCATCCTGTGCTACGACGACAATCACATCACGATCGACGGTCCCACCGAGATAGCGCTCACCGACAACGCCCCGGAGCGCTTCCGCGCCTACGGATGGCACGTGGAGGAGCTGGGTGAGGTCGGCGACGATCTCGACGCTCTCGAAGCCGGGGTGCGTCGGGCGATGGCGACCACCGACCAGCCGTCTCTTGTGGTTGTGAGAACCCACATCGGCACTCCGTCTCCAGAGTCGCACGACACCCCGGGGGCTCACGGCTACGCGATCTTCGACGACGAGATAGCGGCGACGAAACGCATCATGGGGCTTCCCCCAGACCGGACATTCCATGTCGATGACGACGTGCTGAACATGTACCGGGAATTCGGCGTTGCCGGTCGGACCGCCCGCCGGGCATGGGAGGGGCGATTGGCCGACTTTGCGGGCGACCGGGCCGCGCTCGACGCGTGTCTCGCCTCCACCGGTGTCGAGGGCTGGGCCGACGTCCTGCCGACATGGCAGCCGGGAGAGTCGATCGCTACCCGCAAGGCCTCGAACGCGGCACTGCTTGCGCTGGTGCCGGTGGTGCCGGGACTCACGGGGGGCGGCGCCGACCTCACCGGCAACACCGGCACCACCATCAAGGAGACCGGCGTGTTCTCCGGCGCCGACCGGAGCGGGCGACAGATCTACTTCGGCATACGCGAGCACGCCATGGGCGCGATCGCCAACGGCATGGCCCTCCATGGCGGCACGATCCCGGTGGTGGGTACGTTCCTCGTCTTCTCCGACTACATGCGTGGCGCGGTTCGGGTCGCCGCGCTCTCGGGCGCCCACACCATTTTCGTCTGGAGCCACGACTCGGTGGGTATCGGCCAGGACGGCCCCACGCACCAGCCGGTAGAACAGATCGCGGCGTTGCGTGCCATCCCCGACCTACGGGTGATCCGACCGGCCGATGCCAACGAGACCGCCGCCGCGTGGAGGGTCGCGCTGAGTGAGCCGGGTCCCACCGCTCTCATCCTCACCCGCCAGAACGTGCCGGTACTCGAGGCGACCTCGGCCGAGGGGGTTGCCGCGGGCGCCTACCCGCTGGCCGATCCGCCCGGCGCCACAATCACGCTCGTCGGCACCGGTAGTGAGGTCTCGTTGTGTGTCGAGGCGGCCGCGGTTCTCGCCGAGTCGGGAATCATCGCCAGGGTCGTTTCGTTTCCATGCTGGGAGCAGTTCGCCGGGAAGTCCCCGGAGTACCGGGATTCGGTTCTTCGCCCGGATCTGCCGTCATTGGCGGTGGAGGCCGGTGTGTCGATGGGCTGGTACCGATGGGTCGACGACGTCGTGTCGATCGACCGGTTCGGCGCCTCGGCCCCCGGCCCCGAGGTGATGAGCAAACTTGGCATGAGCACCGAGAACGTGGTCTCGAGGGCCGAGGCTATTCTGGGCGTCTCGAGCTGATCGATCAACCCGACTGATCCAACGGAGCATCAAATGTCGAATCTGCACAAGGTCTTCGCCGAGCAGGGTCAGAGCCCCTGGCTCGACAACATCCGCCGGGGTTGGATCAAGGGCGGTGAGCTCGAGGAGTGGGTGCGCCGGGGTGTTCGCGGCCTGACCTCCAATCCGTCGATCTTCCAGAAGGCGATCCAGGGTTCGGCCGACTACGACGAAGAGTTTCGTCAGGCGATCGCCGACGGTCTCGATGTGGAGGCGTCCTACTGGAAGCTCGTCACCTCCGACATCGAGGCCGCGCTGGCTATCCTTCGTCCGGTCCACGACCAGTCCGATGGTCGCGATGGCTACGTGTCGGTGGAGGTCGATCCTGGTCTGGCCCGTGACAGCGTCGGCACCGAGACCGCGGCGCGAAACCTTCATCGTGCGATCGACGAACCCAACGTCTACATCAAGATTCCCGGAACGGCCGAGGGTCTCGGCCCGATCCGCACCATGATCTCCGAGAAACGCAGCATCAACGTCACGTTGATTTTCTCGCTCGACCGCTACGCCGAGGTGATGGAGGCCTACCTGTCGGGACTCGAGGCGGCGCCAGGCGATCTGTCGCGGGTCTCGAGCGTCGCTTCGTTCTTCATCAGCCGCCTCGACGTCGAGATCGATCGTCGGCTCGATGCGATCGGCACCCCCGAGGCGCTCGATCTCAGGGGTCGGGGCGCCGTCGCCAGCGGCCAACTGGCCTACGAGGCCTACCGGCAGACCTTCACCGGAGCACGTTGGGAGGCCCTTGTTCGCCGTGGGGCCCGCACCCAGCGGCCGCTGTGGGCGTCGACTTCCACCAAGAATCCGACCTACCCCGACACGCTTTACGTCGACGCGCTCATCGGCCCCGACACCGTGAACACGTTGCCCGACAAGACCCTCGAGGCGTTCGAGGATCACGGGACCGTCGCCCGCACGATCGACGCTGATCCCGACGCGCCTGGACGGGTGATGACGGGGCTGGCCGAGGTGGGCGTCGACATCGATGATGTGACCCGGACGCTCGAATCCGAGGGCGTCGCGGCATTCGAGAAAAGCTTCGTCGAACTCATCGGGGCACTGGGCAAGAAGGCCGATCGTCTCGCCTGAACCCGCTCGGGGTAGAGTGGACGCGCCTCGGGGCTCGTGAGGCGAAGCTCGCTGACCGGCATCAGCGGCCGTTTCGGCGACGAACGGCCCTGACCCGCCGCACCGGAGGACCGGTGCGACAGCCCTGTTGAATCCGAATGGCACACGCCGACGCGTCGCGAAGCTGAGGAGACAGCCGTAGCCATAGACACCAGATGGATCCCCGCGACGCCCGATGAACTGGACCGAGCGGTCCAGCGTCACATGGACGGGCGGGCATCCGAAGACGAATCGACCTATCTCAGCGCGCACCGCGATCAGTGGGCCGTGTCGCTGTGGCGGCTCCTCGATGCCGCGGAACGTTGCCTCGACTCCGCCCGCCAGGAGGTTCGTGGACCGTCGCGCGGCATGGTTCTCGCCGACCTCGACGGCGAGTGCTTCCGTATCGACGATGCCCTCACCGCGCTGCTCGGGCCTCCTGACGAGTCGGAGCTGACACCCTTGTCCTCCGGACAGCAGACCGACGCGACACCGACCGAACCCGGCGTCGCCCAGTTGCAACTGTCACGCACCGACGGTCGGATCGTGGCCTGGTCGGCTGGTCGTAACGCCCGGCCCGAACCGGAATCCGAGGTACTCGACCGCGTGAAGGCCCTCGGTGGCGGTGGAATCGAATGGGACGAACACGGCACCCTCAAGCTTCCGGGCAAGGGTCGCGCCGACACGTTGTCGGCGCCACTTTCGTCGGCCATCGGCTGGCTCGTCGCACTCGGCACCACCCACGACGACGATTCGGTCGGCTCCAGCGCGACATGGATGGGCCTGGCCGCTGCGATGGCGGTCGATCTGGTCGCTCAGGGTCGGGTCGTGCCCCAACTGGTTCAGTCCAAACGCGGTCGTCGCGACAACTCGGACGGCAACGTGAAATGCCGTGTTAGATGGTTGCCGGCGCTGATCGATCCGGAGATGTTCGCGCGGCTGGTGTCGTGTGTACCCGGAACGGTGATGGTCAACAATCGTGACCAGAACCCCGAGAAGTTCACCGCCGCGGTACTCGGGGATCTCACCCACGCGATCGTGTCGACGGCAGCAGGTCAGCTCACCGTTCCGGCCAGCCCGCCGGAGATAACGACACGCTCCGACATGGGTGAGGCCGTCTTGTGCAATCTCGCCGGTCAGCCGTTCTTCGCACCGCGAGCCCTCGCCGGGGAGACGGTGCGAAAGCTCCAGGCTTGGGCCGTCCCGGTATTGGGTCCCGCGTCGTGTCGACTTGTGATCCAGCTCGACCCCCCCGACGAGTCCGATGCGTGGCACGTTGCCGTCCATGCGCCCGGGCCGGAAGGGGGCCTCGAACCGGTCGAGGTCGCGGTCACGACCGGATCGAAGTCACGGTCATCGGAGGTGGGCGGGCAACTCACCCGGCTCGAGAGGTTGTTTCCCGAACTGCTTCGGCTCGGCGGCCGACGCCGCGGCGAGGTGATCCTCTCCCAGGATGAGGCGTGGCGACTGATGACCACGACCGGCGACATCCTGGCGGCTTCGGGCTATGACGTGAGGGTTCCTCCCCTGTCCCGCAAGAAGGCGACTCCGTCGCTGAGGCTCACCTCCGAAGGGGCTCAGGACTCAGTCGTCGGAGCACAGCAGTTGGCGAATGTCAGATGGTCGGCCGTGTTCGACGATGTCGAGCTGACCGCCGCCGATATCGCGCAGTTGGCGGCCGAGGCCAGGCCACTGGTCAAGTCGCGCGGGCAATGGGTGGAAATCGACAAGGCCGATCTGGCAGAGGCGGCTGCGGCATTGGCAGAGCGCGCCGACAAGACGCGCCTGTCGGGTGCCGACATGCTGCGTCACGCGCTCGGACTCGAGGGATCGCCCCTGTCGGGCGGGGTCTCACTCGCCGGCGACGGCTGGGCTGCCGACCTGCTCAAGAGCGTCGCATCACTGCCCGAGAGTCCGCCCACCCGGCCGGAGGGGTTCGAGGGCGAACTCCGTTCCTACCAGGCCGATGCCCTCGCCTGGCTCGATTTTCTCGACGACGCGGGTCTCGGCGGATGCCTGGCCCTCGACATGGGTCTGGGCAAGACCCCGACCCTGCTGGCCAATCTCCTCTCGGCTCCGGACAATGAGGCGGCCCTGGTCATCGCTCCCCCGGCCGTGGTCGGTAACTGGGCGTCGGAGGCCCGACGATTCGTTCCCGGCCTGCGTGTCGTGGTCCACCACGGCGCAGGTCGTCCGCGCGGCCCGCAGTTCCAGCGGGTGGTGGCCGGCGCCGATCTGGTGATCACGACCTACGGCACCGCGGTGCGCGATATCGACGAGATCGCTGACATGAGGTGGTGGAAGGTGGTCCTGGACGAGGCCCAGGCGGTGAAGAATCCGACGGCCGAGACCTCGCGCCAGCTACAGCGAATCGATGCCCGCACGCGCGTTGCCCTCACGGGAACCCCGATCGAGAACGGACTCGGCGACCTCTGGTCCATCATGAACTGGGTCAATCCGGGCCTGCTGGGCCCTCGGGCGGCGTTCATTGCACAACTGACCCCGGACAACAAGCGAAAGTCGGACGGCGAGGACGCACTTCGCGCTCTCAACGGCATTCTCGTCTACCGTCGGACCAAGGCCGAGCCGATGATCGCAGCCGAGTTGCCCGATCGCATCGACGAACTCGATCAATGTGCCATGACCGTGGAGCAGATCGGCCTGTATCAGGCGGTGATCGACACGCTGGTGCTCGACGCCGAGACCAAGGAGCCCGGCACACCCGAACGCAAGGGTGCGGTGCTGGCGGCCATCACCGCTCTGAAGCAAATCTGCAATCATCCGGTCAACTATCAGGACGACGACGAGCCGCTGGAGGGGCGATCCGGAAAGCTGGTACGACTCAACGAGATTGTCGAGAATGTCTACGCGGCGGGCGAGAAGTTGCTGGTGTTCACGCACTTCGCGACGTGGGGAGTGAAGCTGGCCGAATACCTCACAGAGCATCACGGAATTCCGGTGTCGTGCTACCACGGCGGTCTCGGTCGCGGGGCGCGTGACCGCATGGTCGACGGGTTTCAGGCACTCGATGGACCGGGGGCGATGGTCCTTTCTCTGAAGGCCGGCGGCACCGGCCTGAACCTGACCGCGGCCAACCACGTCGTGCTCTACGACCGTTGGTGGAATCCGGCGGTCGAGGACCAGGCCCGGGATCGCGTGTGGAGGATCGGTCAGACCAACACCGTCATCTGCCACCGTCTCGTGTGCCCCGGAACGGTTGACGAACGGGTCGAGGAGGTGGTGGCCGGCAAGCGACACATCGCCGACGTCACGCTGCCGAAGTCGAGTTCGATCGGCGATCTCGACGCCGAGCAATTGCGCCAGGTCTTCGGGATCGACGAGGCGGCGTTGTTGGATCTCGAGCAGATCGACGGGGAGGTCGAGTGAGCATGAACGGCACCGACACGTCCAGGGGCGAGCCCGGCCCGCCGATGAGGTCCGGCCAGCCGAGCCGCAACGACAAGAAACGGGCCGGACGCAAGAGCAAGAATCGTCAGAAGAATCAGCCGCCCGTCGACCTGTCGAAGTTCTGGGGTGATCCCGAGGCACTTCCGGATCCGATTGATCACGTCAATTCGTCACCGGATGTCACCGCCGTGGTCTCTTCGCTGGGGCGCATCCCCATCCCGCCCCACGAAACCGCGGCCGAACACTCGTTCCAGATGGTCTATCGGCGGTCCGGGATCCTCGCTTCCGCGCTGGCCAAGGCCAGCGGCCTCGACCAGGAGGAAGAGGACCCCGAGTAGGGCGAACGTCGGTGCCCGACGATTGTGCCGACCTGCGGCGATGCCGGTCGGGCCAGTCTCACTGCGGGTCGATCTCGTCGATCGTGACGGGTCGGCCCTCGCGGTGGGACTTCCACGCGGCAAGGCCGAGCACCAGCGGCGCACGCCCGTGGGAGCCGTCGACCGGGCTGGGAGATCCAGATGTGAGAGCGGCGGCGAACTCGCGCCATTCGTGGATGTAGCTGGTGGTGTAACGCTCGAGGAAGAAATACGGGAGCGGAGCGGAGTGACCCCCGAAGCGGTCGCTTCGAATCGTGGTGGAGACGCGCGGATTGTCGGATATCGCCATACCGGCGGAACCGAACACCTCGACCCGTTGGTCGTAGCCATAGACCGCCTGTCGGCTGTTGTCGATCGTGGTGATGGTGCCGTCGGCATGGGTCATGACCACGACGGCAGTGTCGATGTCACCGGCCTCACCGATGGCAGGATCAATCCGAACGCCGCCCACGGCATGGACCTCGACCACCTCGGAGCCGGTGACGTAGCGGGCCATGTCGAAGTCGTGAATGGTCATGTCGAGGAAGATCCCACCCGACGCCTCGATGTACGAGATCGGCGGCGGTGCGGGATCGCGACTCGTGATCCGAACGAGGTGGACATCGCCGATCGAGCCGTTGCGCACGGCCTCGGCCACCGCGCGATGACTCGGATCGAACCGGCGATTGAAACCGACCTGCAGAAAGGTGCCGGTGTCGGCCACCGCGGCCAACGCCCGGTCGACCTCGGTGAGGTCCTGTGACAGTGGTTTTTCGCAGAAGATCGCCTTGCCGGCACGTGCCGTGCGGATGATGAGATCGACGTGGGTGTCGGTGCTGGTGCAGATGGCGACGGCGTCCACCGAGGCGTCGTGGAGAATCTCGTCGACCGAGCCGGCGGCCGTAGTACCGAGTTCGGAAGCCACCTCGGCGGCTGAGGATCCGAAGACGTCGAACACCGGGCCGAGTTCGACGCCGTCGACGTGGCGCGAGATCAACCCGGCGTGCATCGAACCGATGCGGCCGCATCCCAGAACGGCGACTCTGATCGTCATGAGTCGTCCTTCGGCTCGTTGATCTGTGGCGGCACCGGGGCTTCGCCGGCGCCGAGCACCGATTGGTCATAGTCGATGCAGGCACCGGTGAGCATGCCCGACTCGTCGGTGGCGAGATGGGCGATGGTGCGGGCGATCTCGGCTGTTTCGATCAGACGCCCGAATGGTCGGGTGGCCGATGCTCTCTCGAGCCAGCCGTCGGTGGCGCCGTGGAAACGTCGCTGCACGATGTCTTCGGCCGGCGTGTTCATCCAACCCGGGTTGAGCAGGTTCACCCTGATTCCCTGGCGCATCAGTTGGTAGGCGAGATTGCGGGTCATGGCCACCAGAGCGGATTTCGATGATGAGTACGCCAGCAACTCAGGGGCACCACCGTGTCCGGCCACTGATCCGATCATCACGACCGAACCGCGTACCCCGAGGTCACGCATGAGAGCGACCGAACCTTGGGTGATCAGGGCCGGTCCTCGTACGTTGACCATCAACATCTCTTCCCAAAGCTCGGGGGATGCATCCCAGACCGTTCCCCTTGCTGTTGCCGCGGCGCAGTTCACGACGGCATTCGGGGCGCCGAAGTGTCGTGCCACCGTCGAGACGGCCGAGTCGCAACCCTCGGGTGTGCCGACATCGGCGCTTACGAAAACGGCCCGACAGGTTGCGGTGGACAGCTCCGATGCCGCGGCTTCGCCCTTGGCGGTATCGCGGCCGACGAGGACGAGTCCCCGGGCCCCCCGGGCTCGTAGCGCTTCTGCCACTGAGCGTCCGAGCCCCTGTGACCCGCCGGTGATGAGGCCCACGCCGCCTCGAAAGGTAGGGGCCGTCGCCACTGCGGCAATGGTGGTATCGGGCATGGTCACCATCCGATCCGTTGGTCGGTCTTGTGTTGGTCGAGTTCCCGGCGGGCGGCGATCACCGCGGTGCGATCTGACACCTCGGGGACGCCGACTTCCCAGAAAATGCCGCCTTCGGTCCACGAATGAGGGTCGGTGCGTATGGAGATGACATAGGTCCGGTCGGCGGCCCGAGCGCGTCCGAGTGCCTGCTCGAATTCGTCGATCGTGGCGACCGTCTCGCTGAGACAGCCCTGAGCGGCGGCCAGTGCGGCAAAGTCGACGTGGATCGGCTCGACCACCTTGGCGTCGGCGATGAGGTTGTTGAACGGCACACCGCCCTGGTTGACCTGAAGGCGATTGATCACGGCGAATCCACCGTTGTCGCAGATGATCACGATCATCTTGTGCCCCGACAGCACGGAACTGTAGAGGTCGCTGTTGAGCATCATGGTGGAGCCGTCACCGACGAGGACGATCACCTCATGGCCGGGATGAGCCATCTTGGCCCCCCAGCCGCCGCTGATCTCGTAACCCATGCAGGAGAAGCCGTATTCGCAGTCGAAGCTGTTGAGTTCGTCGGTTCGCCAGCCGTTGTTGAGTTCACCCGGTAGCCCTCCCGCCGCGGCGACCACGTAGTCGCCCGGCTGTTGGCTCCGGTCGACGGCGCCGACCACCTGGGCGTAGGTCGGCTCGCCGGCGGTGTCGATGGGTGAGGCGATCTCGTCGATGTAGCGGTGGTATCCGGCTACTTCGGTGGCCGATGTCCGCGACCAGGACGGCTCCGCGTGCCAGTCCCCGAGCGCCGCCGACAGATCACGCAGGCCATCTCGGGCGTCACCGATGAGGGCAAGTGAGCGGTGTTTCACGGCGTCGAACCGAGCGGTGTTAAGGCCGATGATGACGGCTCGTTCATTTCGAAACGCCGTCCAGGAGCCGGTTGTGAAGTCGCCCAAGCGGCAGCCGATCGACAACACCAGGTCGGCCTGGGCCGCCAGGTTGTTGGCCGACTCGCAACCGGTGACTCCCAGCGGACCGCCATAGAGCGGGTGGTGGACCGCGATACTGGCCTTGCCGGCCATGGTCTCCACCACCGGGATTCCGTGGGCCTCGGCGAAGCGGGCCAGCTCCTGCTCGGCGAACGAGTAGTGGACTCCGCCGCCGGCGACGATGATCGGCTTTTCCGACGCGGCGATTGCCGCGGCCGCCGCGGCCAACTGGTGTCGGTCCACCCCCGGGCGCTCCAGACGGTGGATCACCCGGTCGAAGAAGACCACCGGAAAGTCGAAGGCCTCGGCTTGCACATCCTGAGGCAATCCCAGGAACACCGGCCCGCAGTCGGCCGGGTCGAGCAGGGTGGACACGGCTTGGGGCAGGGTCTGAAGGAGCTGCTCGGGGGCCATGATCCGATCCCAGTAGCGAGTGACCGCCCGGAAAGCGTCGTTGACCGTGGTCGATGGTGAACCGAAGTGCTCGACCTGCTGGAGTACCGGGTCGGGGATGCGGCCGGCGAACGTATCGCCTGACAGCAACAGGACGGGCAGGCGGTTGGCCATGGCGACACCGGCCGCGGTGACCATGTTGGTCGCACCCGGTCCCACCGATGTGGTGGCCACCATCACCTGGCGACGGCGCTTGGCCTTCGCGTAGGCGGTTGCCGCGAGCGCCATCCCCTGTTCGTTCTGGCCACGCCAGGTGGGGAACTCGTCCTTGACCTCCTCCAGCGCCTGGCCGAGGCATGTGACGTTGCCGTGTCCGAAGATCGCGAAGACGCCGGCGAAGAGAGGGACCTCCGCGCCGTTGATCACCGATCGTTGTGCCATCAGGAATCTGACGATGGCCTGGGCGGTTGTGAGTCTTGTCGTTTTCATCGATGGCTCCTTGCGACCCTGGAGGAGCGGGTCAGTTCTCGGAGAGGCGGGTGACCGTCTCCCAGTGTTCGCTGCGCCACGACCGGATCAGCGCGTCCTGGACACTCACGTAGTCGACGGCCTCGGCGAATCCGGGCTCGTGTCGGCGACCGGCAGCCACCGACGACATGAACTCGTAGTCCTCGATGACCTTCATGTCCTCGTAGCCGATGGCGTTGGCGTCGCCAGGTACGAAATGGCCGTGGTAGGGGTAGCGATCGCCGGCATAGACCGTGGTGTAGCCCCTGGCCCGGTCGCCGGTGAGGAAGAGTTTCATCTCGTTCATGGTCTCAAGGTTCCACATGAGCGAGCCCTTGGTGCCGTAGATTTCGAAGGCGTTCTGGCTCTCGGGGCCGATGACCGAGCGCGACGCCTCGAACACGCCGCGCACCCCGCCGGCGAATTCGACCAGGGCGGCGAAATAGTCTTCGTTCTCGACCTTGCCGGTGGGGTCACCCGGCTGACCGCGGTCGTAGTGGGTGCCGCCCTCCTTGGGCAGTGGGCGGTCGGTGATGTTGGTGTGTCCGGTTCCGACCACCCGGGAGATCGGTCCGACCAGCATGTGGGCGAGGTCGATCGAGTGGCTGAGGATGTCGGTCGTGACGCCGTAGCCGGCCTGGTCGTGCAGAAATCGCCACGACAGGAGGCCCAACGGGTCGGCTCCGTACATCGAGAAGAACCGTCCGCGGTAGTTGGTGATCTCACCGAGCTCACCGGTCTCGATCAACTGTTTGGCGTATTGCACGAGCGGCGCCCAGCGGTAGTTGTAGCCCACGCCGGTGATTACGCCGGCGGCCCGGGTGGCCGCTTCGATTCGCACGGTCTGCTCGGGGGTGCCCCCGACCGGCTTCTCACAAAAGACATGCTTCCCGGCGGCGGCGGCGGCGGTCGTGAGCTCCTCGTGGAGCATGTTCGGAGCGCAGATGCACACCACGTCGATGTCGGGGCACTCGATCACCTCGTGCCAGTCCGCGGTGCCCGACGCAAAACCGAATGAGTCGATCCCGTCGGCGACGCGGGCCGCCACGCTGTCGGAGATCATCACCAGATCGATGTCGTAGGTACGTTCCGGGAACAGGGTCGGGATGCGGATGTATGAACGAGTGTGGGCCTGTCCCATCCAGCCGAAGCCGATGACGCCGACGCCGATTCGCCTACGAGCCAATTCGGCTCCTCCTCGCAATGATCTTGGTTGGAAGTTGATGGGTCTTCAGGAGGTGGGCTCGGTCGTGAGTCCGGCCGCGGTGGTCATGGGGCAGCGAGGGTCGGTTGTCATGTCGGCCCACGTGTCGCGCACCCAGTGGTGGGCGGGATCGTCGCAGAAGGCCATCGAGCGATCCTCGTTGGGCCCCGCCAACACGTTGAGGTAGTACATGGTGTAGCCGGGAGCGGCGATGCAAGGGCCGTGGTAACCCCTCGGAATCAGGAACACGCTGCCGTCGCGCACGGCCACGTTCTGGTCGATCTCGCCGTCGGGGGTGTAGGTGCGATGTATTCCGAAACCCTCGGATGAATGATCGGTGGTGCCGGCCCGCCCGATGCGGAAGTAGTAGATCTCCTCGTTGTTGACGAGGCACTCGGCCGAATCGTCGTGTTTGTGGGGCGGATACGACGACCAGTTGCCGTCGGGCGTGAGCAGCTCCACGCACATCAGCTTGTCGGCGTGGCCCCATACCGTCGGGCTGAGAAAGTTGGTGACCTGCCGGGTGGCCGGACCGGCGCCACGGACTTCGATGGAGACACCGTCGGCCGGTCCGTATTTCGGGGTGAGCCTGCGAGCAGCCTTGGCCATGCAGAGGGCGAACTCGCCACCGTCGGGACTCTCGATGGTGAACTCACAGTCCACCGGCACGTAGGCGAAATCGGTGACACGGGCGAATACCGACTCTCGCCCTTCGAGCTCGAACGAGTGACCTTCGCAGTCGACGACGGCGCTTCCGGACAACGGCAGGACGGCCATCTCGTAGGGGCCGGTCTCGATACGGCGGGCCAAGCCGGGATCGAGGTGCACGACCCTGAGTCCCGCGTGTTTCCAGCCGGCCTGCTCGGGTGTGAGCATCACCGGGTCGGCGCCCTCGCAAAGCGACCCGGCCGGGTAGTGGAGATCTCGCATCAGTTGCCTCCGTGGACTATTTCGGCCGCCGTGGCCACCGCCGTGGCCACGTCACCGTCGGGTGGGTAGAGCAGGCTGCGTCCCACGACCAGACCGCGGACGTTGGGAACCGCCATGGCACGGCGCCACGAGTCGAAGGCAGTCGCGGAATCCGGACCCGGAGCACCACCGAGGATCAGAGCCGGCAGGGTCGTGGCGGCCATCACTTTCTCGACCCTGTCGGTGGACGGCAGTTTCAGCCAGGTGCGGGCCGACGTGTTGCCCAGAGCGGATGCCACGCCGACGCAGCGGATCAACTCGTCATCGGACTTGTCGAGCACGGCCCGGCCGCCGATGCTGGTATAGGGCAACGGTTCGATCATCGCCACCAGACCGGCGGCGGCGAGTTCGGTCACGAACCGAGCGCAGGACACGATGGTGTGACGACAGCGAGCGTCGTCGGGGTCGATCCGAAGAAGCATCTTGCCCCCGTCGAGACGGTGTCGGACGATCGACTCGACATCGTGACCGGTGAGCTGATCGTCGAGTTCCCACGTCGTGCCCTGGAGGCCGCTGCGATTCATCGAGCCGATCACGACCTTGTCGTGGAGCGCGTCCAGGAGTACGAGCTCGTCGAGTACGTCCGGGGTGGCCATCACGCCGTCGACACCGGGGTCGGCCAGTGCGGTGACCAGTCGATCGAGCAGAGAACGTCGGTCGGCCATGGCCAACGGTTCGACGCCCACCCCAACAGCCCGGCGGGCGGGATGGTCGGCGGCCACGATGAACGTCGAGCCGTCCGATGCCAGTAGAGGCCGGGCCTGGCGTGACGCATACGCGGCGAAGATCCGATCGGGGGCGGTGGCTCTGGTCTCCAGCAGGGTGGCCCACCGGGTATCGGTGATCACGACAGCACCTCTTCGATCTCGGCGAGGGTGGGCATGGCGTCCGAGCACATCAGGCGTCCGGCCACGATCGATCCTGCGGCGTTGGCGTAGCGGACGATCCGCTCGGGCTCCCAGCCCTCGAGCAGGCCATGGCAGAGGCTGCCACCGAAAGCGTCGCCCGCACCGAGACCACACACGACCTCGACTCTCACCGGTGCCACGACGGCCCGGGCCTCGGCACTGGCGACCAGCACACCCTCGCCGCCCATCTTCACGACGGCGAGCTCGACACCCGACTCGAGCATCAGGTCGGCGGCGGTGTGTGGATCCGAACTACCCACCGCGACCGCGCACTCGTCGCGGTTACCCACCGCGACCGTTGCGTGCCGGACAGCCGCACCGATGTGCTCGGCGGCTTGTTCGACCGAGGACCAGAACATCGGTCGGTAGTCGAGATCGAGCACGGTGTGGCGGGACCGACCCCGAGACTCGAGCG
The DNA here is from genome assembly GCA_003231645.1 of Acidimicrobiia bacterium. Lineage (GTDB taxonomy): Bacteria > Actinomycetota > Acidimicrobiia > Acidimicrobiales > Aldehydirespiratoraceae > SZUA-87. The sequence goes on from QIIW01000142.1 coordinate 24,214, forward strand.
CCTTCATGGTGGTCGACCGGCTGGGTTCTTCGGCAAAACGCGATCCGGTTGCCCAGAACAGTGGGACCTCGACGATGGCGTCGAGAGGGAGGTCGTCGAGGGTGAGGTCCATCTCGGGGCCGCGTGGTTCGCGGTAGAACCAGAGCGACGGCTCCTCCGGTGGTACCAGTTCACAGAACACGACCGGCGTCAGCAGGTCGGGGTGGGTCGACACGAATGCGTCGTGCACCCCGAAACCGCGGAGCGCGTCGCGGACCGCGATGCCGAAGGCGTCGTCGCCGACCTTGCCGATGAGTGCGGCTCGACGGCCCAGTCGGGCGGCAGCCACCGCGACGTTCGTGGGGCTGCCGCCGATGGCCTTGCGAAAGCTGGTGACGCCCGAGAGTGTGACGTTCGACTGCTCGGGATAGAGGTCGATGCCCGAACGGCCGATGGTGAGGATCTCGAGATCGCCAAGTGCGAAGGGCTCCATGGTGGGCTCACGCGCCTTCCAATTCGTGGGTGAGCTCCTCCAGTTCGGCTCCGCCTGCCATCATCGTGACGAGTTCCTCTCGCGTGATCTCGTCCTTGGCGAAGTTGCCGAGCGACTGACCTCGATTGAGAATCATGAAGCGGTCGCCGACCGGCCACGCGTGGTGCGGGTTGTGGGTGATGAAGATCACGGCGAGGCCCCGCTGACGGGCGGCCACGATGTACTTCAGAACCATGCCCGACTGTTTGACACCGAGGGCCGAGGTCGGCTCGTCGAGAATGAGAACCTTGGCCCCGAAGTAGGCCGCCCGGGCGATGGCCACCGATTGACGTTCCCCACCGGAGAGGGTGCCAACCGTTTGTTCGGTGTCGCGGATGTCGATGCCCATCTTGGCCATTTCTTCCTTGGCGACGGTCTTCGCCTTGTCGATGTCGATCCAGGAGATGGGACCGAGGCTCTTGGTGGGCTCGGAGCCGAGGAAGAAGTTCCGCCATACCGACATGAGCGGAACCATCGCCAAGTCCTGGTAGACGGTGGCGATTCCCATGGCGAGGGCGTCGCGAGGCGAGTCGAAGCTCACCTCCTTGCCGTCCATTCTCAGGGTGCCTTCGCTCTGACGATGCGCCCCGGCGAGGATCTTGATGAAGGTCGACTTGCCGGCACCGTTGTCGCCCAGCACGCATGTGACCTCCCCGGAGTCGACCGAAGTGGTGATGTCGTGAAGGGCGTTGATGTTGCCGTAGAACTTGGAGATGCCTTCGATTTCGAGGGTTGGTGCGGTCATCGGGAAGCCTCCGCCTTCTCGCGGATGAGATTGTTGGCGATCACCGCCAGAAGCAGGATCCCCCCGAGGAACACGAACCGCCAATCGGAGTTCCATCGCGAGAATGGAATTCCCTGTTTCGCGATCGCCATGATCACCGCTCCGATCGCTCCGCCGAAGGCCGAGCCGTATCCGCCGGTGAGCAGGGTACCGCCGACTGCCGCGGCGATGATGTACTCGAACTCGAGCCCGTCGCCGGTTCCCGATTGGAGGGTGTTGAGACGGAACGCGAGTAACAATCCGACCAGCCAGGCAGCCACCGCCACGATCATGAACAACTGGGTCTTGGTGCGGGCCGCCGGCACACCGACCTGGCGAGCGGCATCCTTGTTTCCGCCGACGGCGAAGGTCCAACTGCCGAACCTGGTGCGCCCGAGAACCCACGTGGCCAGTACGGCGACCCCGACGAACCACAGGATCCTGACACTGAACTTGGTCGGACTGATTCCCGCCGCGATCTCGGCGTTGGTGGTGAACAAAAGCCTGAGAATCACGCCGATCGTGATGGCGATCAATCCGCCTACGGCGAGCACTCCGCCCAGACGATCGGCAGCGTGGTCGGGGAAACGACGCTCGACATGGGTGGCGGTGGAGATCGCCCAGGATACAAGGAGTGCCGCCCCGACGAGGAGGACGACGAAAACCACTCCCCGGAATTTCTGTGACACCGATTCGGACTTGATGAGAAATGCCAGGATGGCAAGGGTCGCGGCCAGGGTCGCCAGCAAGACAGCCTTGGAGGTCGGGCCGGCCACGCCGCCTCGACGGACGGCGATGACCATGTAGGTGAGGCCGGCGGACGTGAGACCGACGAACAGCATGGCTCTCAGGCCCTGCTCGGTCACGAGGAATGCAAGTTCCTTGGTCGAGCTGGGATCGAAGATGAGCGAGGAGATGATGCCGGCCGCGACAAGACCCAGCCCGATGCCGAGGGAGCTCCTGGCGTCGGACGGCAGTGACAAGCCCGCCCACGTCGGCCTCGACTCGAAACGCCAGAGCCCGTATCCGAAGAATCCGACGAGGATCGACGTACCGATTACGAGGCCGGCCCCCCAGTTGCTGGCGGAACTGTCGGCGACATGCATGAAGACGACCCCGGCCACTCCGCCGGCGAGCCCGCCGACGAACAGGACCGCGCCCTTCGGATCGAACACCTTCCTGCGTACGTAACTCAGTTCATGAACGGCGATCGTCACGGCTGTGAACCCACCGATGATCCCCGCGGTATAGATGAAATCCCGGCCGCCGAACTGATGATCGTTGCGCTGCCACTCGGAGGCGAATATCTGCCGCCAGAACCCGTAGCCAGAACCCTCGTTGATACGGCCGACTTGGATCTGATCGACGATTAGCTTGGAGAATCCGAGCTTCGAACCCTTGAGAATGAAGAAACTGCCGAGGGTGACGATGAAGCTGGGAAGCCTCAGGCGCTCCACCATCGTTCCGTTGAACCAACCGAGGCCCAACGCCAGCACGAGGCTGATCGGAATGGCCACGAAGAGGCTCAGCCCGGCGCCGCCCATGGCGCCGACGTTTTTCACCATCAGAATCGTGACGATCCCCAGGGCACCGGTGGCGGCACCGGCCGACAGGTCGAATTCTCCGCCGATCATGAGCATCGACACCGCCACCGCCATGATGCCCAGGGTCGCCGATACATCGAGAATGCTGGAAGTTCCGCCGACTGTTCCGAATGGGATCGCGACGGCCCAGAAGAAAATCCAGATCGCTATCGTGCCGATGATCGCGCCAATCTCGGGACGAATCAGCAGGCGTTGGAACACGCCGCGATAAGCGAGCCTCTCGTCGCCGATCGTGTCTGGCCTCGCTGTGATGTCAGCGGTATCCAATGCGCTCCCCCATCTTGGGCTGGACTGTCAGAGGTCGAATCGGCCGGCGATCGACACACGGACCGCGGTCCGGGCCGACCGGCCGCCACTTGGAGTGGACGACCGGTCGGCCCGGACCAGGCTCATCGGCTCAGCGAGTGCCCGCGGCAACGAGAGCCTTGACGGCCCCTGCGTTCTCGGGAGTCACGAAGCCAGGACCGGTGAGGATCGGAAGACCGCCACCGAGGGTGTTCTGATTGGTCACGAAGAGGTACAGCAGCACGATGGGCATGTATCCCTGTAGGTACTGCTGCTGATCAACGGTGAACAGGATCTTGCCCGACTCGATGGCGTCGATGATGTCGGGGGTGATGTCGAATCCACCGATCATCAACTTGCGTCCCACGTCGCTGGCCGCGCCGAGGGCCGACATCGGAATGACCGGGCCGGTGCCGAGGAAGGCATCGATCTCGGGATCAGCGGACAGAGCGGCAGCAATCGTGTTCTGCTGCTCGGTCTGATCGGCGTCGAGGCCCATGAACTGCGAGATGACCGTGCCATTGAAGGTCTTGGCCGCGCCGTCACAGCGCTCCTGCAACGCCACGTTGCCCTGTTCCTGGATGCCGCACAGCAGCTTGGTGGCGCCGGCGTCATTGAAGCGCTTGCCGGCCCCTTCGCCTGCGATGATCTCGGTCTGGCCGACGTGGGTCAGTGCACCGATGCTCTCGTAGTCGTTGACGCCCGAGTTGAGTGTGATCACGGGAATACCCGCGGCCACCGCCGCCTTGAGCGGCGGAATCAGGGCGTCAGGCGCCGGCAGAGATGCCGCGATGCCGTCGGCACCGGCGGAGACGGCGGATTCGATGTCCTGGACCTGCTTCTCGGGATTGTTGTTGGAGCCCTGCCACACGACCGTGACTCCGACGTCCTTGGCGGCGGCCTCGGCCCCGCGCTTGACGACCGACCAGAACGGGCCGTCGTCGGAGTGGGTGATCATGTAGAAGGTGAGGTCACCTCCCTGGGTCTGTCCGACCGGCTCGGCTGTGGTGGTGCCACCGGACGCCGCTGTAGTGGTGCTGGCGGCCGCGTTGTTGGAGTTGCCGGAGTCGCTACTGCACGCCGAAGCCAACAGGCCGAATGCCATCGCGATGGCCAGCCATTTGAATTTTCTCATGTTTCTGTTCCCCTCCTATGGGATATTAGCAGACTGCTCAAGAGCGGATCCGCGTGGACATCACTATCACGTCTCCGCCGACTGTGAGAATGAGTCGTGAAAGACTCCGCGCAGATGTTCGATCGATGCCGCCACGTCCGATACCGGGCCGGTCCCATCGGGTGGCGGCCCGTCGGTGATGGCCGTGTCCTGCTCGATGACGTACCAGCCGTCATAGCCTCGCCGATCGAGGGCCTTTACCACAGGGCCGATTCCGACGTCGCCGTCACCGAGACGACAGAACATGCCGGACTGGACGCCCTCCATGAGACTCAACTCGCCGGCCACGACCAAATCGGCGGTGGCCATCTCGACATCCTTGAGGTGAACGTGGCGGATGCGGTCGAAGTGGTCCTCGACGAAGCCGAGTGGGTCCCAGCCGCCGATGAGGAGGTGACCGGTGTCGAGGGTGAAGCCGACCTCACTCGTGTCGAGGACCCGCTCGATGTCGGCCCGGGTTTCGATGATCGTTCCGAAGTGGGCGTGGAGGGCCTGAACCATCCCGAATTCGCCGGCTATCTCATCGAGCCGCGCCAACATCCGGGCGGCGAAACGCCATCCGGCAGCGTCGATCTTCTCGCGGGGGGCCCAGTCCCACGACGTGAGAGCGGCTGAGACGAACACGGTGGCGCCGGCGCCCGACATCAGCGACACGATGCGCCTCACCGCGTCGATGGTGGCCGATTCCTGGGAGGGGTCGTGGACGACCACCGGTACGAAGCCGCCGATCATCTGCAACCCGTGGCCGCCGACCAGGCGGCGTAGTTCGGCTGGATCGGTGGTCAGGTAACCGTCGGGGCCGAGTTCCGTTGCGGCCAGACCGAGTGACGCCATCTCGGACAGCACCCGTTCGAACGGCAACTCCAAGCCCCAGCCGGGTACCTCGCAGACACCCCACGAGATGGGAGCGCTTGCCAGGCGATCCATGATCGGAGATGTCATTCGTTCCTTCCGATTCTCTGGGGCCGTCGGCCGAGTCGAACGTATGGAGCGCTCTAACTATCATGGGCGGCGGTCGGCCTGTCAAGCGCCACTACGGTCTCGCACGATGCCGTAGTGCCGGCAGACGGCCTGGACGAGGGAGATGGACACAGGTGCCCCGACCGACAATGGAGGACGTGGCCAGACAGGCCGGGGTGTCCCGGGCGCTCGTGTCGCTGGTGATGCGCGATGCCCCGAATGTGAGCGCGGCGCGGCGCAAGGCGGTGCGCGATGCCGCCTCACAGCTCGGATACCGGCCCAACGCGTTGGCCCGGAATCTCGCCAGTCGTCGAACCCACACCCTCGGCGTGGTGGTGAACGATCTCCACAACCCGTTCTTCGCCGAGACCGTCGATGGGCTCCAGTCGGGAGCGACCGAGGCCGGCTACCGGATCATCATCGGCAACGGGTGCCGGTCGGAGGCCGGCGAGTCGAGTGCCATCGAGACCTTCCTCGACTACCGGGTCGACGCCATGATCGTCGTCGGGCCACTGCTGTCGGCGGCCCGATTGGTGTCGGTGTCGGAGTCGATCCCGATCGTCGCGGTCGGTCGCACCGTCCGCAGCTGGGCTGTCGACACCGTCAACAGCGACGAGGCTCTCGGCGCCCGGCTCGCGGTGGATCATCTGATTGGCCTCGGCCACCGCGACATCGCCCACATCGACGGCGGCCGCGGTGCCGGGGCCGCCCCGCGCCGGTCCGGCTACAGACGCGCCATGAAGGCGGCGGGCCTGGCCGACATGATCAGGGTGGTGATGGGGTTGTTCACCGAGTCGAGTGGTGCCTACGGAGCCGAACAGCTACTGGCGTCGGGCCGTCGCCCCACAGCGGTGTTCGTCGCCAACGACCACTCGGCCATCGGTGCGCTCGATGTCATCGAATCGAAGGGACTATCGATTCCCGGTGACATCTCGCTCGTCGGCTACGACAACATCTCGGCGTCGGCCTTGCGGCACATGTCGCTGACCACCATCGATCAACCGCGCACCGAGATGGGGCGCGCCGCGTGTCGGCTGGCGGTTGATCGGATCGAGGGCCGGTCGGTCGAGGGAGTTCATCACGTGGTCGAGCCGAGTCTGGTGGTCCGCTCCACCACGGCAGTGCCTCGGCATCAGGTCGGCAGTTGAGGCCGCGGCGGTTGTCGGCCGCGTTGCTGGCCGTTGTGGTGTTGGCGACATCGTGCGCGCGCGATGACCTGGACACCAGGGCGGTGCGGGCCGCCGTCGTCACCATCGAGGCGGAGGGATGCAGCCTGGTGGCGTCCCGCGGCGTCGGGGTCGTGGTCGGCGATCAGGGCATGATCGTGACCGTCGCCCATACGATCGCCGGCGCCACCCGGATCACCGTGGTCGACGATCAGGGTCTCGACCATCGCGCCACGGTCCGCTGGTTCGATCCCGAAGCCGACATGGCGATCCTCAAGATCGGTGACTTCCCCGCACCGGGTCTGCAGTTGGCAAGGGCGCGACAGGGTCGCCGAGCCGTGATCCTCACGACCCGGACCGGCTTCGGCACGATCGGTGTGTCGGCCACCGTCGAGAAGTTCATCACGGTCACAATCGAGGATATATACCGCGACAAGATCGCGACCCGGTCGGCCATGGAACTGCATGCCCAGATCCGCAAGGGCGATTCGGGAGCCGGCGTCGTCGATGACGCCGGGCGGGTCGTCGGCATCGTCTACGCGAACTCGCGGCAGCGTCCCGGGGTGGCCTTCGCTCTCGATGACACCGAGATAAGGCGTGCCGTCGAGTCGGTAGGTTCCGGCCCGGTGGCCAACGGACGCTGCGCCTAGCATCGCCGTGGGCGACGGTTGGTTCGCCTTCAGTCGAGAAGGTCCTTGGCGATGGCCACCGTCTGGATCTCGTCGGTGCCGGCGTAGATCTGGAGGACCTTGGCGTCGCGTGCGAGCTGCTCGACCTGGAACTCGGCCATGTAGCCGTTGCCACCGTGCACCTGTACGGCATCGAGTGCCACATCGGTGGCAGTGCGGGCCGAGTAGAGCTTCATGGCGGAGGCTTCGGCGAGGGTCATCGACTCACCCGCCGCGGCCATCTCGATGGTGCGAAACACCAGGTTCTGCACGTTCATCCTGGCCAGTTCCATGTGGGCGAGCTTCTGCTGGATCAGTTGGAAGTCGCCGATCCGCCGGCCGAACTGCACCCGTTCGCGGGCGTAGGCAACCGACAGCTCGAGACATTGCTCGATGATCCCGAGAGCCATCGCCGCCACCCCGGCTCGTTCTTGCTGGAAAGTCGATTTGGCGCCGCTGCGTCCGCCGCCGACCGGATCTTCGGTCTCGCCGATCAGATGATCGGCTCCCACTCGCACATCGGAGAGGAACAACTCTCCGGTGGGTGAGGAGTGCATGCCCATCTTCCGTAGAGACTTCGACTGCTCGAGGCCTTCCATCCCAGATTCGACGACGAAACTGAGGACCTTGCGTTCGGATCGATCGTTGCCCTCGTCAAGCTTGCAGATGAACACGATCGTGTCCGCGTAGGGGCCGTTGGTGATGAACGTCTTCGAGCCGTTGAGCAGATACTCGTCGCCGTCGCGGCGGGCCGTGGAGAGCATCGACCCGAACGCGTCGGACCCGGAGCCGGGTTCGGTGATCGCCCACGCACCGATCTTGTCGAACGTGACCAGGTCCTCGACCCAACGCTGCTTCTGAGCGATCGTGCCGCGCGACGAAATGGCCGAGGCGGTCAGTCCGACGGACACTCCCATGGCGGTGACCATCCCGGGACAATGTCGGCAGAGTTCGATGATCGGAATGAGGATGTATCCGGCGTCGGGACGCGGCCTCGGTCGGTCCGTGTCGTCGACAGCGGTGTCGGTGGCCTCGTCGGCTGAACTCTTCTCCGCCTCGATCGATCGTCGGAACTCGGTGCGGGCGAACTCGTCCATGCCGAAGGTGCGGTAGAGCTTGCGCAGAACGTCGTAGGGCGGCATGTCGCCGTGTTCGAGTTCGGGCTTCAGCGGCACGATCTCCCGGGTGACGAAATCTTTCATCGCTGCCCTGAGCAACTGGTGTTCCTCTGACCACTCGTACATGTCGAATCTCCGGATCGTCGGCGGCATTTGTTAGCTCATCGAGCCACCGTAGCCACAAACCGGGTGGTTGGTTGCAAATATAAACCGACCCTGCCTATGGTGCCGAGGTGTCGATCGACGAGTCCGCACCCGACTGCTCCATCCAGCGCACGCTCGATGCGATCGGTGACCGGTGGACTCTGCTGATCCTGCGTGACCTGTTCCGGGGTGTGCGTCGCTTCTCGCGCATCCAGGCCGATCTCGGCATCGCCCGCAACCTCCTCACCGCCCGGCTCAACTCGCTCGCCGACGAAGGGGTGGTGAGAAGGGTCCCGTACCAGCAGCGACCGCCACGCCACGAATACCACCTCACCGACAAGGGCCGAGCGCTCTCCCCCGCACTGATGGCCCTCATGCGTTGGGGAGACCAGTACTACTCCGACGCCGGGGCGCCCATCGAGCTGGTCCACGACGTCTGCCACACGCGTCTGGAACTCCAGTCCTGGTGTACCACCTGCGACACGGCGGTAGATCCGACCCACATCCGCTCGGCTCCCGGGCGCGGCCACGACTTCGAGTCACCGGAGGATCATGAACACCCGATCTGACATCCTGTCCCTGCCGCCGGCCGAACTGGCCACTGAGGCCCGGGCCATCCGCGACCGGTCCCACGGCACCATCGTGAGCTACTCGCCGAAAGTGTTCATCGCGGCCACCATGCTCTGTCGTGACAAGTGTGGCTACTGCGCCTTCGCCCGACCCCCGGCCCGACTCGCCGCCCCTTTCCTGTCCTCCGACGAGATCCTCGCCATCGCCAGGAGCGGGGCCGAGGCCGGGTGTCACGAGGCACTGTTCACCCTCGGTGAGCGACCCGAGCTTCGATATCCGGTGGCAGCTCAATGGTTGAGCCGGCATGGCTACGAGACCACCGTCGACTATGTCGTGGCCATGGCCGAACTGGTGTTGTCGGAAACCGGGCTCCTTCCCCACGCCAACACCGGTGCGATGCGTCGCCACGAAATCGAGAAGCTTCGTCGAGTGGCCCCCAGCCAGGGGATGATGCTGGAGAGCCTCCGCGGCGATCTCGACTGCCACCGCGGGGCGCCCGACAAGGAGCCGCGCCGCCGCCTCGACAGCCTCGACTGGGCCGGGCAGCTCAGGGTGCCCTACACGACCGGGATCCTCGTCGGAATCGGGGAAAGCCGCCACGACCGGGCGGTGGCTCTCGAGGCCATCGCCGAGTCGCACCGTCGCCATGGCCATGTTCAGGAAGTGATCGTGCAGAACTTCCTGCCCAAGCCCCGTACGGCAATGCACGCCGCGGCGCCCTGCCCACGTGATGTTCATCTCGACGCGATCTCACTGGCCCGACTGATCCTGCCGGGCGAGATCCACGTGCAGGCGCCGCCCAACCTCTCCGACGACTTCGGGGATCTCCTCGACGCGGGAGTGAGCGACTGGGGCGGTGTGTCCCCGATCACCGTCGATCACGTCAACCCCGAGCGGTCGTGGCCCTCACTCGAGCGGCTGCGAGCGATCACCGCAGCCCACGGCCACACTCTGGCCCCGCGGCTCACTGCGCACCCGCGATACGTGCGTGACCCCGACACCTGGCTTCATCCCGACCTCCACTTCGCGGTGATGGACCGGTCCGACTCCCACGGATACGCCCGTGACGACCCGGGGTCGGTCTGGCCCGAGCGCACCATGGAGAGGGCCAAGGTCGACGACGGTGCCGAGTTCGATCCCGTCGGCCACATCTCCTCGCAGTGGTACACCGGCACCGGCTCGGATCCGACCGATCTGATCTCCGAAACCGGCGAGGTCGGCGGCCCCGTGGGTGAGGTACTCACCGGCGTGCGAGCCGGTGCCGACGTCGGGTTCGACGAAATCGTGACCCTGTTCGGGGCACGGGGCGCCGAGGTGGCCGCGGTGGCACGCGCCGCCGACCGGCTGAGGGCCGAGATCATCGGGCCCGACGTCACCTATGTCGTGAACCGCAACATCAACTACACCAACATCTGCACTTTCAGGTGCCGATTCTGCGGCTTCTCGAAGGGGCCGATGTCACTCAATCTGCGTGGTACCCCCTACCTGCTCACCCTCGACGACATAGCGGAGCGGGTGGTCGAGGCGGCCGAGGCCGGAGCGACGGAGGTATGCCTGCAGGGTGGCATCCACCCCGACTTCGACGGGGACTACTACATCGACGTGGCGAGCGCCGTCAACGAGGCGGTACCCGGAATGCACATCCACGGCTTCACTGCTCTCGAGGTCACCGAAGGCGCCAAGCGCAACGGCGAACCGTTGGCGGACTACCTGACCCGGTTGATGGCCGCAGGTCAGGAGTCGCTGCCGGGTACGGCGGCAGAGATCCTGGTCGACAGCGTGCGCGCCACGCTCTGTCCCGACAAGATCGGCACCGACGAGTGGCTGGAGGCCCACCGGATCGCCCATTCGGTCGGGCTGAAGTCCAATGTCACGATCATGTTCGGCTCGATCGAACGACCGGAACATTGGGCCGAACACATGCTCCGCACGCGTGCGCTGCAAGAGCAGACGGGCGGCTTCACCGAGTTCGTGGGCCTCCCGTTCATCCACATGGCATCGCCCATCTACCTGCAGCGGCGGGCCCGCCGCGGCCCCACCTGGCGCGAGGTGGTGCTCATGCATGCCGTCGCCCGCATCGTCTACCGGGGCAGAATCGACAACATCCAGGCGTCGTGGGTGAAGCTCGGCTTTGCCGCCGTGCGCCAATTGCTTCGGTCGGGAGTCAATGATCTCGGGGGGACGCTCATGGACGAGAACATCTCTCGGGCGGCCGGGGCAACACACCGAGTCGACGTCACGCCTGACGACTTCCGCGAGTTGGTGGAGCCGCTCGGTCGGCGGCTCGTGCAGCGCACCACCCTCTACGGTTCCCCGGACCGCGCCTCGCTGCCACTCGCGGTGGGCCGTCGACCGCGCGCGTCCATCCGGGTCGCGGGAGCCTGAACCCCGGTGTCGCGGGGCCCCGTCGCGTCCGGTTCCCATGGCGCGTCAGCACGTGGCAGGCTGCCGTTGTGAACAACTCGATCTACAGCTACCGCACGGGGAACGATGACATCGACCGGGAGATACTCGACCTGGTCGAGGTCATCGATCCGGCCGATCGGGAGTTGGTCTTCGAGATGGTCGTCACCGCCATGAGGCTGGGACGCGAAGACGTCGAGCGGGGTGATCTCAAGCTCGTGACCGCCGCGATCAAGGAGCTGCGGTACTCGTTCCAGGTATTCGCGCCCTATGCCGATGTCATGAAATGCACCATCTTCGGCAGCGCCCGCATCGAGCACGGTGATCCGGCCTACCGCTGTGCCCATGATTTTGCCCGTGCGATCGCGGCGGCCGGATGGATGGTGATCACCGGTGCCGGACCGGGCATCATGCAGGCCGGCCACGAGGGGGCCGGCCGCGACAACAGCTTCGGTGTCAACATCATGTTGCCGTTCGAGACCGACGCCAATCCGGTGATCGCCGGTGATCCGAAGCTGATCAACTTTCGCTACTTCTTCACCCGCAAGGTGATGTTCATGAAAGAGTCCCACGGCTACGTACTCCTTCCCGGCGGCTTCGGCACCATGGACGAGACCTTCGAGCTGCTGACTCTGATCCAGACCGGAAAGACTCCGCCGGCACCGGTCGTGCTGCTCGATCCCCCTGGCGGCACGTACTGGCAGAATTGGCGCCGCTTCATCGAACAGGAACTCCGGGACGGCGGGCTCATCTCCAGCGACGATCTCTGCTTGGTGCGACTCACCGATTCGGTTGACGAGGCGGTCGCCGAAATCTGTAGTTTCTACAACACATACCATTCGATGCGATTCGTCGGCCCTCGCCTGGTGATCAGGCTCAAACGCGAGGTCGGTGACGATGAGCTGGTGATTCTGAACCATGACTTCTCCGACATCGTCAAGACAGGGGCCATCGAGCGGATCGGTCCGACGGAGCCCGAGATGCGCGACGGTGACGAAATCGACCTGCATCGCATCGCGTTCCGATTCGATCGTCACGCCTTGGCGCGGCTGCGTCGCCTGATTGACCGACTGAACCACCCCCCCGATCCGTCGGTGTCGTAGCCGACCGGGATCACTTGAACGTGTGGTCGGGCTCCGCGAGGAGATGGACCGCCTTCTCGACCGCTCGGCGGGCCCGGGTCAGCCGCTTTTCGTCGACCGGCAGTTCGGTCCCGCCGGCGTCGATCGACTCGCGCAGACGCACGATCGCCAGGTCGGCAAGCTCCTCGGCAATGATCTCGAGACGGTTGCGGATCTCGTCGAATTCTCCGGCCACGGGATCACGCTATAGGCAGCCACCGGCGGTACCGTCGCTGCGATGTCTCACCTCGACGACCTTCACGAATGGGTCAGCTTCACGGACTCCGACGGTGATTCGTGGCAATTCGACGTCACGTTCATGACCAGCAGCTACATGTGCATCTACGGCCGCGGATGCCCGGGGGTCTTCACCGAGCTCGCACCCGAGTACGAGCACGGATGCTGCACCTACGGTGCGCACTTCGTCGACACGCAAGACCGCCGTTCGATTGGCGAGAAAGCCGCCCAGCTGACCGAGGACGAATGGGAACTGGCAGGCCGTGCGGCTGAGATGGGAGGGCCGATCCACAAGAACGACGAAGGGGAATGGATGACGCAGAGCGTCGATGATGCCTGCATATTCCTGAATCGGCCCGGTCACCGCAACGGGGCAGGCTGTGCGTTGCACCTAGCGGCGCTGGCACGCGGTGAGCGTCCGATCGACTGGAAGCCCGATGTCTGCTGGCAAGTGCCGATCAGGTTCGACGACTCGACCGACGACAACGGTCACACCACCCACATCGTCAGGGAGTGGAAGCGGCGCGACTGGGGTGAGGGCGGCTCAGAATTTGCCTGGTGGTGTACCGATGACCCGCTGGCTTTCGTGGGCGATCGACCGGTCTGGAAGTCACATCGCGACGAGATCATCGAGATCACCGGTGCGGAACCGTACGAGATGCTGGTCGACTACCTGACCGCCGGGTCCGATCGCATCTTCCTGCCCCACCCGCAGGTCCGCCGGGCCGATACCAGGGCCTGATTTCTCACCTTCGCCACGATCGAGGCTCAGGTCGGGCCGAAATCGGCCGACCAAAACGGTGTGCCATCGTTCACCACCAGGGATCTTCAGGCCGCCGTCGATGAAGCGGGCCTGATCCTTCCCCTCCACGTCGTCGATCAGTTGGTCGCCGCCATCGATTCTGGCAAGCACGTCATCCTGACCGGCCCCCCTGGGACCGGAAAGACAACACTCGCCTACCTGGCCGCCGAAGTGGCGCGCCGGTCGATGCTGTGCACCGGCTATCTGCCGACCACCGCGACCACGGAGTGGACGACCTTCGAGACCATCGGTGGGCTTCAGCCGACAGCCGAAGGGCTGATCTTTCGACCGGGGCTGTTCGTCGACGCCATCGAGAACGGCCGCTGGCTGGTGATCGATGAGCTCAATCGGTCGAACTTCGACCGCGCCTTCGGTCAACTGTTCACCGTCCTGTCCGGCTCACCCGTGGTACTCCCCTTCCGGCGCAAGGGTCAGGTGAACCAGGTGGCGCTGGTTCCGGCGGGAGTTCAGGCGCCGGCGGACTCCGATGTGATCAGGGTGCCGGCGGGATGGCGGATCATCGCCACGATGAACGTATTCGACAAGAACCTTCTCTTCGAGATGTCGTACGCACTCATGCGCAGGTTCGCCTTCATCGAGGTCGGCTCGCCGAGCGAAGAGGCGTTCCGGTCGCTTCTCGCCGGCCGCGGTTCGATCGTGGAACGCCTGCTACTGCTTCGGGAGTTCGCCGACCTGGGGCCGGCCGTCTACCTCGACGCCGCCAAGTATGCGGCCCGTCGAAGTCTCGACGCCATCACCGACTCGCGGTTGCTCTACGAAGTCTTCTACGCCTACTTCCTTCCCCAGTTCGAAGGAATGGGAGAGCGGCGCGCCATGACTCTCTACCGTGCAATTGCCGCCGAACTCGACGGTCCCGAACAGCATGAGGTACAACGCACGATCGGCGACGTCCTCGGTATCGAACTCGCGGTCTGAACGTCGTGGCCGTGTCGATCACGACGGGTCCCGGCCCCGGCGAGGCGGGTTTCGCCCACTGTGTTCCCACCGAGGAACTCTGGCGGCGTCTGGCCCGACCCTTTGATGTGGGTGAGGTCGCCGAGGTCCTCCTGGGCATTCCGGCCGATGTGATCACCCAACTTGCCGATGTCGTGATCTCGACCGGCGAAGAGGCGACCGTCCTTCTCGAAACCATGCCGACACTGCTGCGGAGACTCCGGATGGGCAGCAACGACAGTGTGGAGCGAAGCGCGTCGGGGGTTCGGGGGCCGGTGCTGTGGGCCGAAACCGTGGCGGCACGATCGTCGAGTTTCGGCCACACGGGTGTCTACGTCTGCAGCGTCCCCGGGCGTGACTACGATGTGATCGAGAATCGTCTGCTGGTGGCGGCGCTGAAGACGTTGGTGCAGGCCGGGGGGCGGGTACGTGCGCTGATCGGGCCCGAAGACGACAACGACGAACTGGCGTCGCGCGCCCTGATCAACATCGATATGGCGGCCCACTATCTCGGCCACCGGGCACTCGCACAGGTGCGGCCCTCGACCCGGACCGGACGGCGCTCTCTGCGGTCAATGGCCTCGGGACGGGGCGCCGCCGCCTACCGGCCCGCGGTGGCCCTGCTGGAGAAGGCGGCCGAACCGTTAGAGGCGGAAGAACTGATGCCGTTCTGCGACCGGTCGACGCGGATGCACCACCGACTCCTGCTGGCGGCGATGGACGCGCTGGAATCGCGGGGTTCGAGGCTGCCCGGCCTGAGGACGGAATCGGGAACCTTGATCGTCGGGCCGTTCGACTACGTTTCCCCGCGCCCGGCCCGCGACGGTTCTCCGCGCATCGCCCTGCTGCGCGGCCGCGATCTGGTGATCGCACTCGACCCGGCCAGGGTCGGGGTGGGAGGAGTCGACGCAGCTCAGGTGGGTTGTAGGCGGCTGGTGTCGGTGTCGACGCCAGTAGAAGTCACCAAGGTGGTGAACGCCTGGGGGCGATGACCGACGATACGAATATGACCGCTGGGATCAGTCGGAGCGAGTCGGTGAGCGTGTAGACAGGTCCGAAGTGAAGAAGTACCTCTCCTTGGTGGTCCGCGGCCACGATGTCCGATTGTTGGCGGCCTCGGTCGCCACCGGAGTCCTTACCGCGGTCATCATTTCGATATTCCAGGCGCTCACCGAGGCGGTCGCGCTCACCTGGCTGTTCAAGCAGGCGCTCACCGTGGTGATGCTCGGGCCGATAGTCGGAATCGGGGCCGCCTACCTCCTGCTCCGCTACGTCGGACGTGGCACGTCGTCGGCCACCTCCGACGAGTTCGTGCGCTCGTTCCATGATCGCCACCCACGGTTGCCGATGTCGGAACTCCCGGGCAAGATGTTGGCCGGCGCCGCCTCGATGGGTTTCGGCGCCGCCCTCGGGCTTGAGGGCCCATCGGTCTACGCCGGGTCGTCGGTGGGTCTGTGGATCCACAAGCGGGCTGGGCATTGGCTCAAGCGCGACGAAGCCAAGCTCCTCCTCACCGCCGGGGCAGCGGCCGGAATCTCGGCGGTGTTCAAGGCGCCGGCCACCGGCGTGATGTTCGCCATGGAAACTCCCTACCGTGACGACGTCACCCCCCAGGCCCTGCTGCCGTCGCTTCTCGCTTCGGCCGCCAGCTACGCAACGTTCGTGTCGCTGGTCGGAACCAAGCCGGTGATTCCCCTCTTCGACGCGGGCAGCGCGTTCATCACCAATGAGGCCGGTAGTTCGGCCTTCGGAGTGCGCGCCGTGGATCTGCTCGGTGCCCTGTTGCTGGGAGTGGCCGCGGGGCTTGCGGGCCGTGGCTTCGCCTGGCTGGTCAGGCGGGCCAAGAGGGCCACCCATGAGACCCCGGCCGCGACCCGACTCCTGACAGGTGGGGCCGTACTCGCCCTGCTGGCACTCGTGGCCCAAATCGCATTCGGTTCGCCCCTCACACTCGGACCCGGCAGCGAGGCCATGACATGGGTGCTCGGGGGACATGGTCTGGGGCTCATCGCCCTGCTTCTCGGGCTTCGTATAGCGGCCACCGTCGTGTCGGTCTACGCGGGCGGGGTGGGCGGCCTCTTCATTCCGCTTTCTGTGCAGGGTCTGATACTCGGTCAGTTCGTCGGATCCGCGGTCGGACAGGGCAACACCCCGCTCTACCCCGTCCTCGGTCTGGCTGCCTTCCTGGGGGCCGGCTACCGGGTCCCGATCACCGCGGTGATGTTCGTGGCCGAGACCACGGGAGGTGTCGGCTCACTCGTCGTGCCGGCCTTGGTCGCCGCGGCGGTGAGCCAGGTGGTGGCGGGCCCGGGTTCGGTGTCCGGCTTCCAGATGTCGCATCGCCAGGGGCATCTGGAGCGTCGCTTCACGCTGCCACTGACGTCGATTCTGACCACCGACGTCCTCACGGTGCCACCCGATGCCACCATCTCCGAGTTCGTCTATTCCCACGTCCTCGGCCGGCGAGAGCGGGTGGTGCCCGTGGTCAGCGACGAGGGATATCAGGGTATGGCCAGGCTGGCCGACATCTCCGAGATCGACCGCGACCAGTGGGAGGATCTCACCATCGGCGAATGCATGGCGGCCGACCATCCGACGGCGAGACCGACGTGGACCCTGCGTGACGCAGTCGCGGCCATGCAGGAGGCCGATGTCGACGTGCTGGCCGTGATCGACGAGGATGGGACGTTCATCGGCACCGTCAAGGAACTCGATATCTTGAAACTCGACGAGATTCTGGACGAGACCGGCGGCTGAGCCGAGCCGGCGGGTGCCACGAGCGGGACTTCTGATCGACCGTCAGTCCTCGTCGACGTCGGATTCTGCGAATTCGGCCGCCCATGCCGCGTGCTCGGGCTTCTCCGGCTCGGAGTCGTCATCCTCGAAATTGTGGAGGAGCGCTTCGAAGTCGCCGTCGTGAGAGCGTTTCAGCTCCCTCGCTTCCTCGTAGCGCCGGTGTCGCCCCTTTTTCACGGCTCCAGCTCCTTGGTCAATTCGTCAAGGTGTCAGAGTGTAACCATCGCGGCCGCCTCAGCGACGCCCGGTGAGGACGCCACGGCACCGGATCAGCCGGAAATCAGCGGCCGGCGGGACCGGTCTTCGAGGACGACGACCCCGTGGTCGAACGCCAGCGCGGCGTCGCCGGAAACGAGCCGTTTGATCGGCTCTCCGGCGATGTCGGCCCGCCACCCGAATGCGAGCCGGGCGTCGGAATCGCCCCGCACCAACGCCTCGACATCCGCCCTCGTGGCCAGCAGAGCCGGGTCAAGGTGGGTGTCCCGGGCTATCTGGTTGACCCACGCCGCCACCAGGGCGACCGCCGGACGGAGTTCCCTGGACTGGTCCCGTCGGTTGGTCGACCGGGGTGGTGTCCAGTTGAGTTCGACGCCCTCGGCCACGGCATCGATGATCTGTCGGCCGAGCGAGCCGCGTGCCATGCCCTTGTCCACGCCGCGGATCTGGGCCAGGGAGTCCACCGAATCGGGGGCTGCCTGGGCGATCGACACCACAGCCATGTCGGCGACGACGAACCTGGCCGGCTGATCGATCTCGGCGGCGCGACGCTCACGCCATGCTGCCACCGACCTGGCCACGCTGAGGGTACGACCCCTCAGATGACGGGCTTCCTTGATTCGCAGCCAGGCCTCGTCGGGTGGACGGGGCCCGTGGGGTCGGGTGCGTACGATCTCACATTCGTCCTGCGCCCATTGCAGCCTCGACCGCTCCTCGAGTTGGGCCACGATCCGGTCGTGGAGTTCGAGCAGGCGGGCCACATCGGAGGCGGCATATTCGAGTTGGTCAGGCTTGAGCGGCCGCCTCAGCCAATCGGTGAGCCGGTTGGTCTTGGCCAGGTGAACACCGAGTTCGCGTTCGTGCAAGGCGGCCAACGACGGCGTCGACAGGCCGAGGAATCCGGCAGCCACCTGGGTGTCGAACAATCGCTTGGGGATCTCCCCGCAGGCCTGCTCGAGTACCTCGAGGTCCTGGGTGCATGCGTGCAATACGGCAAGGGCATCGCTCTGCATGAGTTTCGCCAACGGTTGCATGTCGATGGCAAGTGGATCGATGAGTACCAGACCATCCTGCCAGGCAATCTGGAGGAGGGCGAGCTTCGGCCAGTAGGTGCGTTCGCGATGGAACTCGGTGTCGAGTGCGTAGCGGGGCTCGTCACAGAGAACCGCGATCACGTCGAGGAGGCCCCGGTCGGTGTCTATGTAGCGGGTCTTCGCCATCAGCGTCTCAGCACGAAGATCCGCCGCCGAGAACCTCTTTGCCGGACTTGACCCACGCGTTGGTTCCGCCGGCCACGTTGTGGGCGTCGAGACCGTTGGTCCGCAGGAACTCGACGGCGCGCCCGCTGCGTGCCCCACTCGCACAGATGAGGTAGATGGGGCGGTTATCGGCAAAACGGTGAAGCGACTCGGCGACCTCACCGAGGGGAACGAGTACGGCTCCGTCGACATGGGCGGTTTCGAACTCGGAGGGTTCGCGCACGTCGTAGAGAGGCGCGTCGTCGGCCAGGGCCCTGGCGAGCTCATCGACGCTGATCTGGGGAAATGGCATTGAATCTCCTGGTAGATGTGAGGAGGATACCGCCGCTTCAATCGGTGAAACGCGGCGACCTCGCCGCCAGATCGGCCGGTCGATCGGCATCGCGATAGGCGGTCGGGTCATCGACACGGAAACGACGGACTCCAAGACCGACCACGGCGCCTCTGATTGAGCGTTCGCCGGCAAGGAATGCGGTTCGCAGCAGGGTCCTGCACGAGCGGTTCCACGCAGATTGGAGCCATTGCGCATGCCCTTCGACCACCGGTACGGCCACGTCGTGCTCACCGAGCGAATCGCGGAGCAGCACGACCGCGTCGCGTGAAGGGTCGAGCAGATCGCACGACATCACAATGACGATGTCGGTCTCGATGTGGTCGAGGGCGCAGATCACCGCCCCGAGCGGGCCATCACCGGGCCACTCATCGGCGAGGTGGGTAAGTCCCATCGATGTGATCGTCGCCTCGACTCCGCCGACGGCTACCACCGGTGAGAGTCCGGCCTGGTGCATGGCTTCGGCACACCTCCAGGCCATGGCCCGACCGTCGATCTCGAGGCTCGCCTTGTCGGTTCCCATCCGCCGGCTCGACCCGCCGGTGAGCACCGCTCCGCCGACCGAAGGTGTGTCGGGTCGCTCTTGCACGGGGGGAACTCTAGTGCCAACCCCGGCCGTCACCGGGCCGCTAGCGTGTGGCTGTGCTGCCCGACTGGCTTGACGCCAACACACTCCAATGGCTGATACTCGGAGCGATCGCGGTGTTGGTGGTCGCCATGTTGATGATCATTCGCTTCATTCAGAAGCTGGTGACGAAGACGGCCTTACTGGCAGTGGTCTTGGGCTTGGGTTGGTCGCTGTGGGCGCAACGGGCCGACCTGGGTGATTGCCTGCAGACCTGCGAGTGCAGCCTCTACGGCAAGGAGGTTCGTGTCACCTACGACCAACTGCCGCAGATGGTGAAGGAGAGGATCGCTTCCGGCGACACCAGCGTGTGCCCCAATATCGTCGCCTCCGGTTGAGCGGGCCTGGTCGGCCTACGGGATTCGTTCGAGACGAAGCACGTTGGCCGATCTGGAGCGACTGTCGGAGCCGGCCAACACCGCCACGAGTTCCCCCGACCTGACATCGCCGGACTCCTTGGCAAGACGGATCGCCTCGTGAACCATCTCCTCGTTCGATCCGTTGAGCAGCATCGGGATCGGTTTGGTACCCCAGCTGAGCGTGAGTTGCTGCACGGTGTGGGCGCTGGCGGAGAATCCGAGAATTCGGGCGCGGGGGCGGAACCGGGCCATCGAACGAACGGTGAAACCCGTACCCGAGATGCACAATATGTTGCGAATACCCAGTTCCTCGGTGGCTCTCCAAGCCGACATCGTCATGGCATCGGTCACCGAGGCCGCCCCCCCGGAGGTGTCGGTCATCCGCAACTCGGCCAACTTCGAGGCCCAGACCTCGTGGTCCATCTCCTCGTCGGCACGTGCCGCGATGCGGCTCATGGTGCGGATGACGTTGGCAGGGTCCTGGCCGATGGCCGTTTCGCCCGACAACATCACCGCCGACGATCCGTCGAACACCGCGTTGGCGATGTCGGACACCTCGGCCCTGGTCGGCGCCGGGCTGGAGATCATGGATTCGAGCATCTGCGTGGCGGTGATCACCGGGCGGCCTCCGGCGATGCACTCCCGAATCACCGATTTCTGAAGATGGGGCAGGTCGGCCAACGAGCATTCGTTGCCCAGATCACCCCGTGCCACCATGACGGCGCCCGAGGCTTCGATGATCCCCGACAGGTTGTCGACCGCAGCCCGCGTCTCGATCTTGGCGATCAGCAGTGGGCCGCGTGGATGGGGCTCGGTGCCGACTCGGCGCATGTCGTGGGCGGAGCGCACGAATGACACGGCGACCATGTCGACTCCGGCTGCCACGAAAGCATCGACCCCTTTGAGGTCACTCTCCGTGGGAGTCGAAATCCGGAGCCGATCGGAAGGTATGTGGATACCGGGTCGTCCGCGCAGAAATCCACCGTGGCTCACCCTCGCCACCAGTCGGTCGGTCTTCATCTCGACCACCTCGAGGTCGGCTCCGCCGTCACCGACGATCAGGCGGTCGCCCATGTGAACGTCCTCGAGCAGTCCCTCGTAGTCGACCTCGATGACCCGAGCAGTCGACTGGTCGTGGCCGACTCTGAGGTCGACCATGGATCCGGTGGGCACATCCACACCGTCGGCCCCGAAGCTTCCGGCGCGGACCTTCGGACCGGGAAGATCAACGAGAATTCCGACTCGCCTGCCTTCGTCGGCCGCCACCTGCCGGACCCGGTGATAGCGCTCGAGGCCGTCGTCGATGGTGCCGTGGGCCAGCCCAATCCGGGCGACATCCATGCCGGCGCGGATCATCTCCCTGAGAGTGGACTCGTCCTCCGAGGCCGGTCCGATGGTGGCGACGATCTTCGTGCGACGATTCATGCTCGCAAGCTAGTGGCGCGGTGGCCGTTACGACGGCAACGGGAGATGAATCTGACAGCAGCCCGGGCGAGGACGCGAACTACGGTTCGGTCATGTCGCGACTGCATCCCTACCTCCGCCATGAAGGCCCCCTGGCCATCGCTCACCGGGGCGGAGCGGGAGATCACCCGGAAAACACCGAGCGGGCTTTCCGTCATGCCGTCGACCTCGGCTTCACCCACGTCGAGACCGATGTTCACGTCACCTCTGATGGTGTCGCCGTGGCGTTCCACGACGAAGCTCTCGATCGGGTGACCGACAGTGCGGGTCTGATCGCCGAGCTGCCTTGGAGCGAGGTGCAACGGGCGCTGGTGGGTGGCACGGATCCGATCTGTCGACTCGACGATCTCCTGTCCGAATTCCCGGACACCCGATTCAATCTCGACCCCAAGCACGATGAGGCGGTCGACCCCCTGTGCCAGGTACTTCTTCACACCGGTGCGGTTTCCCGGGTCTGCGTCGGTTCGTTCTCGGATCGGCGAACCGACCGAGTTCGTCGCCTTGTCGGTGAGGAACTCTGTACTGGCGCCGGCCCCAGACGGACGCTCCTGCTGCTTCTGCGGTCGTGGCACTTGCCGGTGAGGCCGCGCCACGCCATGGTCGCCCAGGTTCCTGTTCGCAGCGCCGGACTCGAGCTGGTGACCCGCAGGTTCATCACGACCGCTCACCGACTCGACATGCAGGTGCACGTGTGGACGATTGACGAACCCGGCGAGATCAACCGCCTTCTCGACCTCGGCGTCGACGGAATCATGACCGATCGGCCAGAATGCCTCAAGGCCACCTTCGTGGAACGCGGGGTGTGGCACGGAGCCTGATGCCCAAACTGTGGGTGAAGCTGTGGAGAACCGATCGTGTCTTGGGGATCAGCGGTGGTTTTCTTCGCAATTCCTGGGGATTTCGTGAAACCCTCTTGACGATCCCGGCGGTGGTCGCGAGTATGCCGTTGTCGAAGCGAGAGCAGCAGCTCCGAGGTTCAGAGCCCGCTCGGTAGGCGCAAGCCGTCCGAGTTGGTGAGTTCCGACGGGATGCGGTTCGAGCCGAGACACGGCTGAGTCAAGCTGGCAATCTTCGGAAAGCCGGCGGGTCGATCGGAGATACGGCGAAGCATCGCCAATCCGACCGGAGCCGGTCCTCACGAGGGGCCGTCCGGGAGGTGCGGGGAGGCTTCACCGCCCGAGGAACCACAGGGTCGCCGGTTCAGCCCCGCACGGGGGCGACACCGGGCCAAGTGGGCCAATTCCCCGGGTGGCACGTGTCGGGTCACCCCGGGCCGGGGCATCGCCGCCGGGTGATGGTTCGGATCGGAGTCGATTCGATGTCGACGGGCATTGATGATCGGTTCAGGCAGGAATCGGAGAGGACGCAATCCGGTTCGTGTCAGGGTTTCACCCTCGTACGAGGCGTGGCCACGAGTGCCGGGAGATCCGTCGGGGTCTTCAGGACGGATGATCTGGGTCGATTCGAAGCCCCGAGGAGTTGACCGGTGCGAGCCGGGAGGCTAATCGGGGCTTCGTCGCGTCCGGGGACCCGGCATCAGTCGTCCCTGAGGGCTACCGCGTTGGCTGTCACGTTGAGCTTCGGGACGTACTCCGCCGCCTCGACACGACGCTGTTCGCCGCCGAGCGAGGCCCGCAGCCGGCTCCGACACTGTGTACACGGCCCGTAGAAGTCCTCGGTGGCCGGTGACCCGCACCTCGGGCAATCGAACTCGATGTTCCCCATGGCGGCATTGTGTCATGGCCGAACTGCGCTTATGGCGACGGCAGCGAAGGAAGGTAGGATCCGGCAGCTTCAGGGAAGGCCGGCCAATGTCCGATGCGTCGAAATCCGATTCGCGATGTGCCGGCACCGTGATCATCGGCGCGGGGCCCGCGGGCCTCACCGCTGCGTATCAGCTGGGCAAGCACCGCCGGGGTTGCACCGTCGTCGAGGCGGACGATGTGGTAGGCGGAATCTCGCGTACGGTCAAGCGCGACGGCTGGCGCTTCGACATCGGTGGTCACCGGTTCTTCACCAAGGTCCCGCCGGTGTCCAAGCTCTGGCACGAGATTCTCCCCGACGAGGACTTCCTCACACGTCCCCGGATGAGCAGGATCTTCTACCGGGGCAAGTTCTACGACTATCCGCTGAGGCCGACCAACGCCCTGCGCAACCTGGGGTTGATCGAATCGATCCGCTGTGTCCTGTCCTACATGTGGGTCCGGATCAGGCCCCCGAAGGAACAGACGACATTCGAGGGATACACAGCCGCCAGATTCGGTTGGCGGCTCTACGGCATCTTCTTCAAGACCTACACCGAGAAGGTGTGGGGGGTCCCGGCCAACCACATCCAGGCCGATTGGGCGGCCCAGCGGATCAAGAACCTCAACTTGTTCAGCGCAATCTGGAATGCCATCACGCCGAGGCGAAACCAGAAGGACATTGCGAGCCTCATCGAGGAATTCGAGTACCCACGTCATGGCCCGGGAATGATGTGGGAACGCTGTCATCAACTGGTGGCGGAGCAGGGCAGCCGTGTCGAACTGGGTCACCGGGTGGTGAGAATCGACCACGTCGGCGGCCGAGCCGCGACGGTTGTCACCGCATCCTCGGACGGTGAGACCGAGTTCGAGTGCACGGAGATCATTTCGTCGATGCCGATACCGAAGTTGGTGGAGGTGATGAACCCCTCCCCCACCCAGGATGTGCTGTCTGCGGCCAAAGGGCTCTCGTTCCGTGATTTCCTCACCGTCGCGTTGGTCGTACCGGCCGCCGAGGCGTTCCCCGACAACTGGATCTACGTCCACGCCCCCGACGTGAAGCTGGGTCGGATACAGAACTTCGGGGCTTGGTCACCCGAGATGATCGCCGAGGACGGCATGACCTGCCTCGGCCTCGAATACTTCGTCACCGAAGGGGATTCGCTCTGGACGGCCGACGACGCCGATCTCGTCGATATGGGAATCTCGGAACTCAAGACCCTCGGTCTCCTCGACCCTGATCATGTGGGCCAGGGGTATGTGGTGCGCATGGCGAAGGCGTATCCGATGTACGACTCCGAGTACAGGGACAACGTCGACATCCTGCGAGAATGGCTCGGCCAACATGTTGCCAATGTGTACCCGATCGGACGCAACGGCATGCACCGATACAACAACCAGGATCACTCGATGTACACCGCGATGCTGACGGTCGACAACATCGTCAACGGAACCGGGCACAACGTCTGGGATGTCAACGTCGACGCCGAGTACCACGAAGAGATGTCCCGGTCGGAGTGGTGACGACCGGCGGACGTGGTTCGACGATCATCGTCATCCCCGCCTTCAACGAGGAGGATTCGCTGCCCGCGGTCCTCGCCGAACTCGAGGCCGTGGTGCCTGATTTCGATGTGGTTGTGGTCGACGACGGTTCCACCGACAGCACCTCGTCGGTCGCGTCGGATTACGGAGTCGCCTGCGTGACCCTTGCCTTCAATCTCGGGATCGGTGGAGCGTTGCGGGCCGGGTACAGATTTGCCGATGAGGCCGGCTACAGCCGCGCCGTCCAATTCGACGCCGACGGCCAGCACCGCGCCGATCAGATCCTGCCGCTCATCCGTGCTCTCGATGGAGAGGCCGACATGGCGGTCGGGACCCGATTCGGTGGTGTCGGTGACTACGAGGTAGGTCTCGGACGCGGCCTGGCGATGAAGTCGCTGCGACTCGGAGTCCGCCTTCTGTGCGGTCGCTGGTTCAGCGACACCTCATCCGGATTTCGCGCCGTGGATCACGACCTGCTGCACGTATTCGCCACCGAGTACCCGGTCGACTACATGGACTCGGTCGAGACGCTGGTGGCGGCAAGCCGCGCCGGCTACATCATCACCGAGGTGCCGGTGCGGATGGGCGAGAGGGCAGGCGGTGTGCCCTCCCAGCGAAGGCTCCGGCTCGTTTATCACTACGCCCGACTGGTTGTCGCTCTCGTCGGCTCGTCACGTCGGGCCTTCCCGCCCCCGACCCGGGCCGGCTCCACCTGAGCACCGAACGGGCCGGCCGGCGTGGGCCCGATGGCTCAAGTCCGGCGTAGGCCCGATGGCTCAAGTCCGGCGTAGGCCATGCCGACTGGTCTGGTAGGAACCGACCAGTTCGAGGGGACGACAACGGTGCTGCATCGCGATCGTGACTCGAAACCGATCCCATGGGAGCAGGAGGTCGAGTCGGAGCATCGCGCCGGCGTGGATCTGGCCTGGATCGTCGTCGTCTGCGTGTTGGCCGTGGCTGGTGCAATCTGGTTCTCCGTCCCCGACCGGATCCTGTCGAAGATCGACCGATCCGGGCAGCTCGATCTCAATGGTCTTCTCGCGTTGATAGTGGTGATCCCTCTGGGGGCCACGATCTTTGCCTCTCGCCGGTACCGAGATGCCGTGGGCGCTCAGCGCGAGCTGGCTCATCTCTCCGACCATGATGCGCTCACCCGGCTCCCCAATCGCCGCAACCTCCGCGCCACCCTGCCGAAGGCCATGGCCGAGGCGGGAATAGTCAACTCCCGGACAGGGGTGATGTTCGTGGATCTCGACGGCTTCAAGGCGGTCAACGATACGTACGGGCACGAGGTCGGCGATCATCTGATGGTCGAGGTGGCCCAACGCCTCCGATCCCTCTGTGGCGAGGAGCACTGGGTGGCTCGACACGGCGGGGACGAGTTCGTCATCCTCGACCGTGTGCCGTCGTCGCGCGAGTCGTGTTCGAGTTTCGCCAGGCTTCTCGTCGATCGGCTTTCCCAGCCTTTCGAGCTCGGCGAGGACCGCATATCAATCTCAGCGAGTGTCGGAATCGCGTTCGGCGGCCCCCTCGATGACCCGGAGCGGATCGTCAAGGACGCCGATCTGGCCATGTACGACGCGAAACGTGGTGATCAACGCGTCGCGGTCTTCACCGACACCATGCGGGTGTCGCTCACTCCGGCGACGGTCGGGGCGCGTCTCGAGCGGGCCATAACCGGTGGCGAGTTCCGGTTGGTGTATCAGCCGATGGTGTTACTCGGAAGCGGGACCGTCGTCGGTGTGGAGGCCCTTCTACGATGGGACGACCCGGAGCGCGGTGTCGTCAACCCGGTCGACTTCATGCCGGCCCTCGAGGCGACCGGCTTGATGGTCCCGGTGGGCCGATGGGTGATGAACGAGGTCTGCTCCAAGGCCCGTCACTGGGGGGACATGATGCCGGCCGGCGTTCCGGCGCTGCGCGTCTCGATGAACGTGTCCCCACGGGAGTTGGCCCAGAGTGATTTCGTCGATGAGTTGCGATCAGCCCTCGAGCGGTCGGGCACCGACCCTCAGAGCGTCTACCTGGAAGCCAATGAGACGTCACTCACCTCCGACTCGCTAAAGGCGTGGACGGCGCTGACCGGTGCCAGGGAACTCGGTGTCGGACTGGCCATCGACAACTTCGGGCGGGGATTCATCTCCCTCGGACATCTGCGAAACTTCGAGTTCAATCTCCTGAAACTCGATGGTCCGTTCGCGGCGTTGGTAGCCGGCGGCGGGCCCGACGCGGTCCTGGTCAGGAATGTGATCGAACTTGCCGGCAAGTTGGGCATCGCGGTGTTGGCGGAGGGGCTCAGTGACGAGGCGCTGCTGCGGACACTCGAATCGGCGGGCTGCCAGCTCGGCCAGGGATTCGTCATCTGCGGTCCGCTCAGTGCCGCATCCGTGGACGAGTTGATCGTCGGGGGCCTGGCCGGCATCGCTCTGTTCGAGCAGCGCCGGGCCGTCGACCCCGACCAACGCGCCGAGTCGGTCCCGGAGATGGAACTCGAGTCGGCTACCGTGGTACTACCCAGGTTGAGGCGGACCATGGTCGATGAAGCTTCGGTCCCCGGCTGATTTCCAGCCGTCGACGTGGTTCGCGGCGATGTCCGGGGGCGGTGGTCCGTAGCGGTGCAGGAAATGATCGCGTAGGGCCTTGAGACGCCCTCGGGGCGACCAGTGGAGGCCGCGGGCGGAAGGACGGACCATTCCGACGGGAAGCTGCACGACGGCAATGGCGGCCCGGAAGGCCACATTGCGCCGGCCGAAGTGCTCGCGAAGCATCAGGAGGGTGTTGCGGAGTTGCAGGTAGGCGACCAGCTCGACCGGCGAACTCATCCCGGGATTGGAAACGAGTGCCCCTCTCACCACTCCGCACCGCCATCCGGCTTCGGTAGCCCGAAGACCGAGATCGGCCTCCTCGCAATAGGCGAAGTACCGCTCGTCGAACAGTCCGATCTCCTCGAGGCACCGGCGGCGCGCCATCATGAAGGTGCCGTGGGGATAGTCGGATGGGTCGAAACCCCGTTCGAGCCGGGGAGTGGCACCGATCGATCCGAGGAACGGATCGATCACCGGCCGGAGGCCGTCGCCCACATCGGCGCTCACCAAGCCGACATCGGATCGGTCCTGCACGGCGTCGAGAATCATCGCGATCGTGTCGGGCTTCGGCATGGAGTCGTGGGGAGTAACCGCCACCCACTCTCCCCCTCCGGAGCGGAGCCACCGGCGCAGACCCACGTTGGCACCAGGACCGAATCCGAGATTGGCTCCGGTCCGGATCACGTCGACCGACGAATCGATGTCGTCGAGGGCCCGAATCCCGTCGGGTTCGGAGCCGTTGTCGACCACGATCACCCGTTCGGTGTCGGGTTGCGAGAGGTAGGCCTCGACCGTGTCGGCGACGCTGTCGGGACGATTGTGGTGAACTACCACAACCGTGACCCGACGATCCGGCGAGAGCCGGGGAATCACCGGCTCACTCGGGTGGTGCGGACAGGGGTGTTCATGGCAGCGGCATCCTCGCCGCCGCGGCGCAAGGATGCAACCCGCCGGGCGAGAGGCCAACGGGTCTCGACCGCTAGCCTGCCATCGTCTGGTGCGACAATGGAGCGACGGTGACAACAGAGCATGAGTCCGGGAGTCGTCCCGGAGACCAGAGTCGTACTGCCGTCACGGTTGTCAAGATCGGGGATCTGGCCGCCGAGGCCGGTTTGCGGCGTATCCACATCCTCGCCTGGCGTGACCTCGCCGACGTGGAGGCCGGCGGATCCGAGGTCCATGCAGCCACGATCGCCGCACTGTGGGCGCGTGCGGGAATCGAGGTCACGATGCGGACCTCCTATGCCCAGGGCGCGCGTCCCGAAGCCGTGCGTGACGGATACCGCGTAATTCGCCGAGCCGGCCGATATCTGGTGTTTCCCCGTGCCGTGGGTTCCGAGCTGCTCGGACGTCACGGGGAGCGTGACGGGCTGGTTGAGATCTGGAACGGCGTGCCGTTCTTCTCGCCCTTGTGGGCGCGAGGCCCGAAGGTCGCGTGGCTGCACCACGTGCACGAGGACATGTGGCCGATGGTGCTCCCCCCGCGCCTGGCTCGAGCCGGTCAGATTCTCGAGCGGCGCGTGGCTCCCCCGTTCTACCGTTCGACCAAGGTCGTGACCCTCTCTGAATCTTCTCGGCGGACGATCATCGATCGGATGAATCTGAAGCCGGCCAACGTGAGCGTCGTGGCTCCCGGCATCGACCCGGTCTTTCGCCCGGGGGGAACGAAATCGGAGGTACCCAAGATCGTGGCGGTCGGTCGGCTGATGCCGTCGAAATCGTTCGATGTCCTCATCGATGCCGTCGAGCGGGTGCGCAGGGACATCCCCGCCCGGCTGGTGATCGTGGGTGAAGGCTACGAGCGCGATTTCCTGGAACGGCGAATACGCGACCTCGACGCGGAGTCCTGGTGCGAGCTCGCGGGTCGTGTCAGTGAAGCCGAGATCGTCGACCACTACCGGTCGGCTTGGTTGCTGGCGAGCGCCTCACAGAGCGAGGGATGGGGCATGACCATCACCGAGGCCGCGGCCTGTGGCACCCCCGCGGTGGCAACCCGCATCTCGGGTCACGTCGATGCCGTCGACGAGGGTGTGACCGGCCTCCTGGTGTCCGGCCGCGACGAGTTGAGCGGCGCCATGAGCCGGCTCCTGCACGACACCAACCTTCGTGGGCGAATGGGTGCGGCGGCGGAGCGGTGGGCGGAGGCGTTCACCTGGCAGCGGACCGCCCACGGGACACTCGCGGTTCTCGCCCGTGAGGCGCTGAAACGACGGTGATCTCAGGGGAATGACCGTTACCGAGAGACTCCGCCGCGTCACCACGGACAACGGCAGCGCCCGGCTGGTCGTCGCGGTGGCAGCACTGATCGCCTACACGCCGATCGTATTGTCGAGTCCCGGGTTGGTGGGCGCCGACACCAAGACCTACCTCTACCTCGACCCGGGTAGATGGATGGACCAGGCCAGGTCACTTTGGGACAGTGATGTCGCTCTCGGCACCGTCACCCACCAGACCATCGGCTACCTGTGGCCGATGGGGCCCTTCTACTGGGTGTTCGATCAGATCGGCAGCCCCGACTGGTTCGCCCAGCGGATCTGGCTCGGCACGGTCCTGTTCATGGCCGGGCTCGGTGTCCGTTACCTCCTGCGAACCCTCGGATGGCAGGGGTCCGGCCTGCTCGTGGCGATGCTCGCCTACGAGTTGAGCCCATACCTGCTCGACTACTCGGCGCGGATCTCGGTCATTCTCCTTCCGTTCGCCGGACTGCCGTGGCTGATCGGCCTCACCATCAGATCGGTTCGCTCGGGTGGCTGGCGTCATCCGGCTCTGTTCGCCCTGGTCGCGGTCACCATCGGCAGCGTCAACGCCACCAGCCTTCTTCTGGTCGGCATGGCGCCGGCTCTCTGGATCATCCACGCCACCTTCGTGGAGCGATCGGTCAGTGTCGGCGAGTCGATCCGCGCCGCGGCGCGGATCGGGGTGGCGAGCCTGGGAGTGTCGCTGTGGTGGATCGCCGGACTGATACTTCAAGGGGCATACAGCCTGCCTGTCATCCGCTACACGGAGACCTATCGGGTGGTGGCGGAGGCATCGACGGCGCCGGAGATCCTGCGGGGGCTGGGCTACTGGTTCTTTTACGGAAACGATCAGTACGGCCCGTGGATCCAGCCGAGTGTCGACTACACGCAGGGAGTGTGGCTGCTGTTTGTGAGCTTCGGACTGGTGGTGTTGGCGCTGCTGGGTGCAAGTCTGGTGCGTTGGCGTCACCGGTCGTATTTCCTGCTGCTCCTGGTGGTCGGCGCGCTGGTCGGAATCGGTGCTCACCCCTTCAGTTCGCCGTCGTTTCTCGGTCGTCTGTTCAACGACTTCACCCGCACCGACGCCGGCCTCGCGCTCCGCTCCACGCCGCGGGCCGTCCCGTTGGTGGTCCTCTCCACCGCCGTGCTTCTCGGCGCGCTCGTCAATGCCGTGCAGCGTCGCCGGCCGGGTTGGTCACGCCCGTTCGTCATCCTCGTTCTTGCCGCGGTGGTGCTCAACAATCCGGCCATGTGGAAGGTTCGGATGATCGAGAAGAATCTGAGCCGACCGGAGAACATTCCCGAATACTGGATCCGTGCCACCAAGCGGCTCGACCAACTCGACGACGGGAGTCGGGTGCTCGAGGTTCCGGGCTCCGACTTCGCGTCCTACCGGTGGGGCAACACCGTCGACCCGATCACCCCGGGCCTCATGAAGCGGGGCTACGTGGCCCGGGAACTTGTTCCGTTCGGTTCGGCCCAGTCGGCCGCTTTGTTGACCGCGTTCGACCGGCGCTTCCAGGAGAACTCCCTGGAACCGGCGTCGGTCGTTCCGATCAGCCGACTCCTCTCGGTCGGGGACATCGTTCACCGCGCCGATCTCACCTTCGAACGATTCCGGACCCCACGCCCGATACCCACCGCCGCACTGTTGAATTCCGTGCCCGGGCTAGAGGCCCCCGAGTCCTTCGGTGAACCGGTGCCGAACGTGCCGATCGCCGCTCTTCCGATGCTCGATGAGGTGTTCCTCGGCATCGATCCCTCGTTGCCGGACCCCTCACCCGTCACCCGCTACGGCGTTCCTGATCCGCTCCCAGTTGTTCGTACGGGTGCAGCCGAGTCACCGACCATCGTGGTCGGCGGGGCCGAGGGGCTCATCGATGCCGCCGGTGCCGGCCTGATCGACCCCGAACGAACCACCTTCTTCGCCGCCGATCTCCTCTCGAATCCGCAGGCGCGACATTCGGCGCTGGTCGCACCGGCGTCGATCATCATCACCGACTCCAATCGTAAACGGGCCAGGCGTTGGGGCACTCTTCGCGAAAATGTCGGTTACACCGAACGCGCCGGCGAGAAACCGCTGGTCTACGACCCGACCGACAACCGGCTCGATGTCTTCCCTGATCTGGCTCGCGTGCCAGGCCTCGACGTCGATGACACGCGCACCGTGAGCATCGACGTCGGCCCCATGGTGGTCTCGGCCTCGGCCTACGGGAATCCTGTCACCTACACCAACGACGACCGAGCCTACTTCGCGGTCGATGGCGACACTTCGACCGCGTGGGTGGTGGGGGCATTCGCGGAGCCAAGAGGCGAGTTTCTCCGGCTCGAGTACCCCCGGCCCGAAACCATCTCCGAGATCACCCTGGTACAGACCTTGGCCAAGACCAACCGCCACATAACCGAGGTGGCGGTGAAGGCCGATGGTCGGGAGATCGGACGGTTCAAGCTCGACGCAAATTCGCTCACCGCGGCCGGGCAGCGGATCGACCTCCCCCAGCCGGTGAAGGGCAAGGTGTGGGACATCGTGATAACCGACGTCGATCTTTCTCGCCGCGCCACCTACCCGGGGGTTTCACCGGTCGGGTTCGCCGAGGTGGAAATGGGCTCGGACCCGGCGCCGGTCGTGGAGGAGATCCGTACCCCCATTGCCTTCGTTGATGGCCTCGGATCCGATCTCGATCGGCACGATCTGTCGGTGGTGCTCACCCGTGAGCGGTCCAACCCGAGCGAGCCGGTCCGAGGTGATCCGGAACGCTCGATGCTCAGGCTCGTGCCGCTGCCCGACACGCGCACATTCACGGTTGGGGGTACGGCGCGACTCTCCGCCTACGCCCCTGAACAGGTCATCGACTCGCTGCTGGGCCGCACCACCGGGCCCGATGGCGTTGCCTTGGCCGCCTGGTCGTCGGGGCGGCTTCCCGGCAGCCTCGCGAGCGCGGCATCGTCGGCATTCGACTCCGATGTCACAACGGCGTGGACGGGGGTATTCGGACCCCAAGCCGGCCAGACGTTGACCATCAGTCGCGGCCGGCCGACCGCCATCAACGGCATCAGCGTCGACGTCGTCACCGATTCGGTGCATTCGGTTCCGACCGAGTTTCGTGTGTACGCCGACGGCGAACCCGTAGGAGACTTTCCCACGGGACTGGGTCTTGTCAACGCTCCCCGAGGGACGGTCGCCACCGTCGATCTTCCGGTCGACACGATCGCCTCCGAAATCACGCTGGAGGCCCTGGCCGTCGACCAGCGTCTCACCATCGACTGGTACAGCCACGTCGACCACGCCATGCCGATCTCGATAGCCGAGGTCAGAGCGTCGGACGACATGCGCTTCGGCCCCCCCGGCAACATCGCAACCGCCTGTCGAAGCGACCTCCTGTCGGTCGGCGCGGTGCCGGTGCCGGTGATGGTGGTGGGAACCTCCGCCGATGGTCTGGCCCGCCGGGACCTCGGCCTGGTGGGGTGCACTTCGTTCGACTCCGGCGGTCAGATGGTGGTGTCAACTGCCCCGGGTGCAACCACGGGTTTCGACCTCGACCAGGTCGTGTTGCGGAGTCCGCGC
The DNA here is from genome assembly GCA_003231645.1 of Acidimicrobiia bacterium. Lineage (GTDB taxonomy): Bacteria > Actinomycetota > Acidimicrobiia > Acidimicrobiales > Aldehydirespiratoraceae > SZUA-87. The sequence continues at coordinate 57,415 of QIIW01000142.1, forward strand.
CCCCTACCCGATCGGCCGACTCTGCCGCCGGTGGTGGCCAAGCGGCACTCCGACACCTCGTTCACGGTCGACGTGCCGGGTTCGGGTGTCGATCGTTGGCTGGTTCTCGGCGAGAGCCGCAACCGGGGATGGCATGCCACCATCGACGGAACCGATCTCGGGCCTCCGATCACCATCGATGGCTACGCCAACGGTTGGTTTCTCCCGGCCGGGGGCGAAGTGACGGTTTCGCTCGACTGGACACCGCAGCGCTTGGTTCGTTGGATGATCATCATCTCGTTGTTGGCGCTGGTCGCATCGATCGTGCTCGTCTGGCGCGGCCGCGCTCATGTCGAGGCGTTCGACGACGGACCGGGGATCGATGGTGGCCCGCAGCCGGAGATCGGGCCGCTGCCGTTGCTGAGTTCCGGCCGTCGGGTCGTGCGGTCGTGGCGGGTCGCCCTCGGGGCCTCGACCGGTTTCGCGGCCTTTGCGGCTCTGAATCTTCCCCAGTGGTTACCGGTGGCCGCGCTGATGGGACTCGTGTTGTTGGCCGGCCTGCGATGGAGGCGGTTCGGAGCGGCGGCGGCGCTGGGGGCCGCACTCTCGCTCGGTCTGGCGTCGCTGTACATCATGATCCAGCAGCGCCGCTTCCGATACCCGCCGGTTTTCGTCTGGCCCCAACAGTTCGAGAGAGTCCACATACTCGGGGTCCTCGCGGTGCTGCTGATCGCGGCCGAGTACGTCCGATCGGCGATCTCTCCGGAACGAGGCGAACATCCGACGCCCGACGTTGGCTTCGGGGCGAGCGATCCGGGCGCCGGTCAGGCGGCGGCAACCGACAAGGCGTGCTGAACGAGCTGCAACAGCGTCGTCTTGGTTGCCTCTCGGTCGCGCGCATCGGTGACGACCATGGGCGTCGAGGGCGAGACCGCCAGGGCCTCCCGAACGTCCCCGAGGGAGTGCTGCATCCGGCCGAAGAAGGCGTTGACCGCTACGACGAACGGAGTGCCTGCCGATTCGAAATAGTCGACGGCAGGGAAGCAGTCCTCCAGTCGTGATGTGTCGACCAGCACCACCGCACCGATGGCACCGCGGATCAGGTCGTCCCACATGAAGTGGAACCGATCCTGTCCCGGTGTCCCGAACAGGTAGAGAATCAGATCGTCCCCGAGGGTGATACGACCGAAATCCATCGCGACCGTGGTCGAGGACTTGGCGGCGTCACCCGCGATGTCGACCCCTTCGCTCCTGCTCGTCAGGGCAGCCTCGGTGGTGAGCGGCTCGATCTCGCTGATCGATCCGACGAAAGTGGTCTTGCCCACGGCATAGCCGCCGGCGACCACGATCTTGACGGGTATCGGGACGGGCCTGTCGACCCGACCTCGTTCAGATCGTTTGAAGACCATGGAGAACCCTTTCGAGAAGGCGCTGGTCGGGACGGCTCCCGGACTCGGCCGATGTCCCGTCGAGACGATGGGTGTTGAGAAGCCCGTCCGTGACCATGTCACCGACGAGTACTCGAATCACGCCGAGGGGAAGCCCGAGCCGGGCCGAGATCTCGATGATCGAGATCGGTTCCTCGCACAGGCGGCATATGTTTCGGCGCTCGGGTCCGCGTTCCTCGCCGTGGGTCGCGCCGCGATCAGTGAGGATGACGATCGTCTCGAGCGCGAGCTCGGTCGTCGATCTGACCCGGCCCCCCGTCAGGGCGTAGGGCCTGACCCGCAGGCGATCGATCCCGGTCGGTTCGGTCATCGTGGAAGCGAGCCCTGCAGTTCGGCCCTGAGATCCGGCGTGAGAATCGGACCTGTCTTCTCGACGAGGACGGCCATTTCGTAGCCGACGAGTCCGACGTCGCAGCCGGCATCGGCGACTACAGCCAGGGCGGAACCGTCACTGATTCCGGTGACGAACAGGAAGGCATTCTCCATCTCCACGATCACCTCGTTTACCCGACCACCGCCGAAGCGTCCGGCCGCGCCGTAGGCCAGGCCCATGAGGCCGGAGGCAACCGCGGCGAATCGGTCGGCGGAGTCGCGATCGAGCCCCCCCGACATCGCCATCGGCAGCCCGTCCGAGGAAACGACGACGGCTTCGGAGACTCCGGGGACGTGGTCCACGAAGTTGCTGACCAGCCAGTTGACGTTGGTGGCGGCGGTGCTCATGGTCGACATGATTGTCCTCAGTTCTTCCGGCTCTGGTCGTTGGCATCGGTGGGAACGTGGCCGCGC
>QIIW01000132.1 GCA_003231645.1 Acidimicrobiia bacterium
TCGGACTCGTCGAGTCCCCGGTAGACGAGGTTCTGCCGGTTGGTGAGCCTCACGTCGGCATCGAACTCACGTTGGATGTCGCCGAGGGAGTGGAACTGCGACGCCGTGATGTCGCCGAGGGACGCCCACGCGTAGGCCGATACCTGACCGCCCGCGATTCCGCGGACCACGTTGGCTCTGAACCAGCGCTCATAGGGCGACGTTCCGCCGACACTCACCGGGGTTCCCTGCCCGACCTCGGTGACCAGAGCCGGGTCGCCGACCCCGGCCGGAGTGTCGCCGAACATCTCGACCTCCACCGGCAGCCCCCCGGGCCAACTCGACGAGGCGAGCAGGAAGCGACGGGTGGCGAGAATGCGGCGCTTGGTCTCGTCGAACCCGAGTTGGTCGACCACCCACTTCATACGGGCGCGTAGCTTGTTGTCGCGGTTGCCCGTCTGGTCGAACACCCTCAGGATCGACTCGATCGTGGGAAGCAACTCCTCCTTGGGTGTGAACTCCTCGAGGGCGAGAGCGGGATGGGGTGTAGTGCCGAGCCCACCGGCGATGTAGACGCGAAAACCTGCCTCGGTCGTGCCATCAGGGAGCGTGCGAGTGGTGGCGACAACCCCGGCGTCGTTGAACATGGCCTGCCCGCAGTCGGCGTCGCAACCCGAGAAGTTGATCTTGAACTTCCGGGGCAGGCGCTGCCCCAGCGGGTTGCGTACGAAGTGTCGGTAGGCGGCCTCGGCCCAAGGCGTGATGTCGAGATGCTCGTGGGGGCAGGCCCCGGCGAGATGGCAACCCTGGACGTTGCGGATGGTGTCGCCGCACGCCTCGCGGGTGGTGAGCCCGACCGACGCCAGGTGCTGCATCACGTCGGGGATCTGCTCGAGTTGCACATAGTGGAACTGGAGATTCTGTCGTGTCGTGATGTGACCCCAACCACGGCTGTAGCGCTCGACGAGATAGCCGATCATGTCGAGTTGGTCGGCGGTCATGGAGCCGTAGGGGACCTTCACCCGCACCATCTGGTTGGTCCCGCCCTGCCGCTGACCGTAGATGCCGTTGGTGAGTCGGAACACCCGAAAAACGTCGTCGTCGATCTCGCCGGCGAGGTGACGGGCCAGCACATCACGGAACTTGTCGATGTCGGCCTGTATCTCGGGGTCGACCGGTGAGGTTCGGATACGTGGGGGTTCGAGCAGGGTCATCGGATGTGACCTCCGATCTGAGTTTCGAGAGTGGCTGTGAGTACCGGCGAAAGCACCGACTTGGCGGCGACAGGGCCCACGACGATGGTGGCCGGATTGACCACACCGACATACGGAAGTCCGGCGAGGGTCGTGCGTTCGACCGCCTGGGCACGAGTGGTGGCGGCGTGAATGACCGCGACCGGGGTGGCCGGTCCCATACCGGCGAGCATGAGCCGTTCGCTGATCAGGTGCCGCCGCGACGCGCCCATCAGGATCACGAGCGTGGTGCCGGTATTGGCGAGGGCTCCCCAATCGAGCCACTGATCGGTCGCCGGATCCTGGTGGGCGGTGATCACGGTGAACCCGCTGCTGACCCCGCGCCAAGTCACCGGCACTCCCGCCGCGGCAGGGGCGGCGATGGCTGACGTGATGCCGGGCACCTCGGTCACGGCGATACCCGCCTCACGCAACGCCAAGGCCTCCTCTGCCCCTCGCCCGAACACGAACGGGTCGCCGCCCTTGAGACGGACGACAGTGTCGAATCTTCGACCGCGGTCTATCAGGACCTCGTTGATGCGAGTCTGCGAGTCGGACGGGGAACCCGGCTGTTTGCCGACATCGATCAGTTCCGATCGGTCCGGTGCGAGTTGCAGGACTCGGGCGTCGATGAGGCGGTCGTGGACGACCACGTCGGCCCTTCCGAGCAGGTCGGCCGCCCGGATGGTGAGCAGATCGGGGTCACCCGGCCCGGCGCCGACGAGGTGGACGGTCACGGCGCTGTCCCCGGGACATGACTGCTCAAGCCGAGATGGTCGCGTAGCACCGACCGGGCTCGTTCGATCCGTCCGCGGCGAACAAGCTCGATTACCCCGTCATCGAGCGCGGCATCCCACCCGTCAAGCTCACTCGTGCCCAATTCCTCGCGGGCCTCGGCGCGCACCTCCGAGAGCAACTCGATCAGTTGGTCGTAACCGGCCGAGATCTCCTGTTCACAGCGGCGCCGGATCCAGCGGGCGAGGGCCGGGCTGCGGCCCGACGTGGAGATGGCGATCTGGAGGTCGCCGTGGCGCGCGACGGCAGGAAGCGTGAACGAGCAATGGTCGGGGTCGTCGACCGAGTTGACCCAAACTCCGGCGCGATCGCCGTCGATCGCCACTTGGCGGTCGACCACGGCGATGCCGGTCGCGGCGACAGCCAGACGGTAGGAGGCCACCTCTCCCCGCTGATACGGGCGGGTGAACCATCGCACATCGGCGTTGTCGGCGATTTCCCGCACCGCATCGGGGGCGACGATGGTGATCACGGCCCGGGCCCGTAGCAAGCCTGCGACCTTGCGTGCGGCCACGTGGCCACCCCCCACCACCAGCACGCGTCGTGCAGTGAGGCGGAGATTGACGGGGTATGTCGAGGTCGACGGGACAGGGCCGGCCGCGGCGGCATCGGGGGTCGGGGCCATCAGTGGATCCCGCACTCGGTCTTGGACGAACCCGCCCATCGGCCGACCCGCTTGTCGGTGCCCTGCCAATCATCGCAGGGGTCGGCCGTCGTCGTGCACGGCCAGCACCCGATCGACGGATAGTCCTCGAAGACCAGCGGGTTCACGAGCACGTCGTTGGCGGTCAGGTATTCGTCGAGTCGTTCGGTGCTCCACGCCGCCAGGGGGTTGATCTTCACGAGTCCACGAAGGTCGAGGTCGACGATCGGGGTCGCTGACCGCTGGGAGCTGTCGTCGCGACGCAGCCCCGACATCCATGCGTCGACGTTGGCGATCAGGTGTCGTTCGAGTGGGGCGGCCTTGCGGCTGCCACAGCAGGTTTCGACGCCATGGGCCCACAGGTCGGCGGCGGTGTGGCTCGGTCGCAGGATGGTCAGGTCGAGCGAATAGCGGACCATCGCCCGCTTCATCGTCTCCAGCGTTTCGGGGAAGTGGAATCCCGTGTCGATGAACACGACTTCGATGTCGGGCTCGACTGTGGTGGCGATGTCGATGAGCAGCGTGTCGGCGAACGAAGCGGTCAGGCAGAGTCGGGAGCCGAATTTGTCGACCGCCCACTCGATGACGTGGTGAGGGTCGGCGCCCTCGAACATCGCCTCCCAGCCCTCGACATCGGCCTCACTGTGACGTTGGCGATCCAGGGGCGCAACCGGGGTCTCGATGATCGTCCGGCTGGTTGTCATCGCCGTCTCCCGGTTGGCTGTCGGTTAGGTTCCGTTAAACCCGATCAGGTTGATCGGGTTTAACGGAACCTAACGACGACCGGTACGCACGACAACCTAAACCCGATCAAATCGGTCGGGTATTAGTACGTACCTTTGGCGGCGGTGGCGCGGGTCAGTCGCGCGACACCGGTCGGCCGCCTCTGGCGTCGTGGAAAATCCGCCACATGATGAACGATACCGCGGCGGTGAGTACTCTCAGAATCGTCAGTTGGGCCCAACCACCTCGATCTCCCGATTGCTGCGGGCGGGGGCCGGCGTCGGGCGAGCCGATGCTGTGGCCGGCGTCATCGGGTACCGACCCGGCCACATCAACCGCAGATGCACCAGCGGGATCGGTGAGATCGACGAAGCCGACCCACGTGGGCGAGGAGGTCGGCGCGACCAGCGCCACCGTGACCACGGCAACGAGGCGGCGAATCATCGGGAGACCTCACCGGTGGCGGCGGTCGGACAAGCCGGCCGCCGGTCGCCGACATGGACGGGAATGGCACCACCGGTGATGATCGCGGTTCGACCGCCGAAGTCGAGCAGATCGAACCCTGGCTCGGTTCCTGACATGGCAGTCACACCATCGGCAGGCTTTCGCCCCGACGGATCCCGTGCCGGGCCGCGGCTACGACCGGGTGGCCCGCTCCGATCAGTGGGTCAGAAGTACCGCTGCACCAGTTCGATGATTCGCTCGGGTGTCAGACAGCCGGTGTCAGAAATGGCGGAGACCGCATCGAGCAGTTCGGTCGAAGGAGCAGCCCGACGCTGGGCAACCTCGACGAGATAGTCGACCGAGAAGGTCAGAAGTCGAGGAGCCGCACAGACCGCCTCGGTGGGAGTGAGGCCCCCGGCCACCAGGGCGCGGCGCACGCCGCGGGTACAGACGCCCGGCGTGGCGGGCGGGTTGGTGGCCGATGACGGGTCGGCATAGCGGAACATGAATGCGGCGGCCTGGGCACGATTCACGAAGTCGTCGGGTGAGAACGTGGTCGCGGTGGTGCCGGTGGTGATGCTCGAATCGGCCATCCACGACACTGCCGCCTGTTGGTAGTCGAGCGTCACGTCGGTGAACTGATGGACGACAGGAGCGCTGGGTTCGCCGGCGTATCGCCACAGGAGTGTGGCGAAGTCGCCGCGCGTGACGGGCACGTCGGGCGCGAAGGTTCGAGCCGACGTGCCGGTGGTGATTCTCGCCGCTGCCATCCACGCAACGGCATCGGCGTAGAACGCATCGGTATCGACATCGTCGAATGGATTCGGGCCGGCCACGGGATTGTTGCCCAGGGCACGGTCGAGGCGGAACAGGAAGGTGGCGACTTGGCCGCGGCTGACGCGATCGCTCGGTTCGAAGCACCCCGGCTCGACTCCCACCGTTATCTGGTTGGACACCATCCAGGCGACCGCGTCGGCGTAGAAGGCGTCGTCGGACACGTCGCCAAACCCGCTGGCTGCGCCGGCTGAAGCAGGTGATGCCGGAAGCGCCACGATGACGGCGGCGAGGAATGCGGCGGCGATTCTGAGACGTATGTTCACGTGTCGGCTGACGGTCGAAGGAGGTCCAGGTCGTTTCACCGGTTCGAGCCGATGTCGGCCGAGAAGGATACCGCCCATTGGCTCCCGGTCGTCTTTCGCGGCGGGTGGGCGGCGTACGCTCCCGGCCATGAGCCCCACTCCGACATCCGACGACCTGGCGGCCGAGATCAGGACCTTGGCGACCACGCTCCATGTGTGGGAGGCCGATGACGAGGCTCGCGTCGCGGCGATGGAACATCTCGTTGGTGCCGGCGACCTCCTCACCGGAGGCCGGCGGCGGCCTCGCTGGTACGAACAGCCGGGCGGCCTCGATTCACCGAAGGCTCGCAACCGCGATCTGTCACCGTTCAGTGGCCGGCTCAATGCCATGGCCCCACCGATGCGATTCGAGATCGACGAGACCGATGACGGTGCGCCGGCTCTGGTCGGCCGGGTCAGGCTCGACCGGCTCCGCGAGGGGCCACCCCACGCCGTCCACGGCGGGGTCATCGCCGGGCTGTTCGACGAGATCCTCGGCGCCGGGCAACGGCTTACGGGAAGAATGGGAGGGGTCACCGGGCGACTTACTGTGCGCTACCGTCGGCCGACCCCGCTCGACGAGGACCTGGTCTTTCGATCGTGGGTCCACCACGACCGCGGCCGCCGGTTGGTGATGCGAGCCGACTGCAGGCTCGCGTCGACGGTGACCGCACAGGCCGAGGCGGTTTTCGTCAGGGTGGACTTCGCCGGCATGGAGCGGGCCATGCAACAGCGGCCCCGCGGGGCGCCATCCGATGCGGCCCCACCGCCCGTCTCGGGTGGCCGGTCGTAGAATCGGGGCTCCATGGATCGCAGCAGCCGCCCCACACCCTCGACCCCGACCGATCCGCTCGCCGAACTGTTGTCGGCGGGGAGGCGCCAACCGATCGACCCCGACGATGATCGCCCGATGATTCTGTTCCTGTGTACCGGCAATGCCGCACGGTCGGTCATGGCGGGGGCGATGATGCGGGCCGCGCTCGGTGGGGATCCGGCGTTCGTCATCTCCAGCGGTGGCACCCATGTGCTGCCGGGGCAGCCCATGAGCGTTCGCACCCGACGCGCTCTCGAACGTCACGGCCTCACCGACCCGTGGCATCGCAGCCACCAGGTGAACGCCGACGACATCGCGCGCTCGAGCCTGATCGTGGCGATGGAACCGATGCACGGCGCCTGGATGCAGCGCACCCATCCCGAAGGCGTCGCCATCACCGGGAGTCTGCCCGGTCTGGTGCGTGAGTTGCAGGCCAACCCGGCGCCCCCGGATGATCATCCGGTGGGAAGGACCGTGTTCGACGCCCGCGTCACGTCGCTCGGTCTCGCCGGCCGACCCTTCGGGGACTGGGAGGAGATCATCGATCCGGCCTCAGGTGAACAGGCCGACTTCGATGCATGCAGCGATGTGATCGACCGACTGGTCCGCGAGTTCCACGCGGCGTTGCTCTGAAATTGCGCGCCCACCGACACCAAGCCCTGCTATTGGTCTCGGCGGTTGGGGTCATAGGCATGACCTTCGGTCTGCTGGCCGATGCCGCCGGTCTTTCGATCGTCAAGATCGGTGTGATGTCGGCGCTGGTGTTCACCGGAGCGTCGCAATTCGCCGCGGTCGGCACGGTCGTCGGAGGCGGCTCGGGGCCCGCAGCATTCGGATCGGCGATGCTGCTCGCGGCCCGAAACACCCTGTACGGGCCGGTGGTGGGCCGGGCACTGCCCGAGAGCATCGGGGGGCGTCTCATCGCGTCCCACTTCGTGATCGACGAGACCACGGCCATGTCGTCGGTCCAGTCCGGTGATGAGGATGCCACCGACGCGTTCTGGTTCACCGGGATCTGGCTCTGGACTTTCTGGGTAGCCGGATCGATGGCCGGAGCGGCGATCGGTTCGGTCGTTGCCGACCCCCGGACTCTCGGGCTCGACGCGGCGTTTCCGGCGTCGTTCGTGGCGTTGATAGCGCCGCACCTGCGCACCTCACCGGCCCGGTTCACGGCCTTGTGCGGAGCCGGCCTGGCGGTGATCGCCATCCCTCTCACGCCGGCGGGGGTGCCGCTCCTGGTGGCGGCGCTGGCCGTGGTTCCCGGGGCCGAATTTGCTCGGCGTCGTTCGTTCGACAGAGACTCGGGGAGGCGTGAGTCGTGAGCTGGCTGGTGATCTCGGCGATGTTCATCGGGGCCTATGGCTTCAAGGCCCTGGGGGTGTTCGGGTTGGCGGGCGACGCGTCGACAGGGTTGGCGAGGCGTCTCGCGCCGCTCACGGCGCTCATTCCGGCGGCGCTGTTCGCGGCACTGATCGTCGTCCAGACGGTCGGTGCAGATCGGGCCCTGAGCATCGACGCCCGTCTCGCCGGGTTGGTGGCCGCGGTCGTGGCCGTGAGCCGCAGGGCACCGTTCGTGGTGGTGGTGGGCGCGGCCATGGCGGTCACCGCCGTGGTCCGTGCCCTGGCCGGCTGAGTCGGACCGACCCGGTTGTCTGGCAGACTTCGGGTGATGTCTGCATCCGGTCCCCTCGAACCCAGCACGGTGCTCGGTGTTTCGGGTCCGGTGGGCCCCGATGAGCCATCGGCCGAAGGCTCGATCTCGAGATTGATCGTCACCGGCGGGGCATCGCTGGAGGGCAAGGTCAGGGTCGGCGGGGCGAAGAACTCGGCTCTCAAACTGGTGGCGGCGTCGCTCTTGGCCGAGGGCCACTATCGCTTGTGCAACGTCCCCCGTATCACTGATGTGGAACTCATGTCGGAGGTCTTGCGGGCAACCGGTTGCTCGGTCCGATGGGAGGAGACCGAATCGACACCGGAACTCGTCATCGATGTGCCGGCTCGGATCGAGCCGGTGGCCCCCTACGAACTCGTCGAGCAGTTCCGGGCTTCGATTGTCATCCTCGGACCGCTTCTCGCCCGTTGCGGCGAGGCCCGGGTGGCACTTCCGGGGGGTGACGATTTCGGGCCGCGGCCCATCGACATGCACGTGCGCGGACTCGGCGAACTCGGGGCTCGATTCGAGATGGTCCACGGCTACATCCACGCCACCGCTCCGGCCCTCGTCGGTTCGAAGATCCTGCTCGAGTTCCCGAGCGTGGGCGCCACCGAGAACATCCTGATGGCATCGGTGCTCGCCGGGGGCGTCACCGTCATCGACAACGCGGCGCGTGAACCCGAGATCGCCGACCTCTGCGAACTGCTCAACAAGATGGGGGCCAACATCATCGGGGCCGGTTCGGCGACGCTGACCATCGAGGGGGTGGCAGAACTGCATTCCGCCGATCACACGGTCATTCCCGATCGGATCGAGACGGCCACCTATCTGGCCGCCGTGGGGGTTACCGGCGGCGAGATCATCATCGAAGGTGCCCGTCACGATCACATGGCGGTGCTGTGCCAGAAACTCGGTGAGATGGGCATGCGGATCTCACCCGACGCCGACGGGTTGTGGGCGCTGGCCCCGAGCCGGTTGCGCTCCGCTGACTGTCCCACACTTCCGTATCCGGGCCTCGCCACCGACTTCATGCCGTTTCTCGTGGCCCTGCTCGCCACCGCCGACGGAGTCGGGATCGTGACCGAAAACCTGTTCGCCGGACGATTCCGGTATATCGACGAGCTGAGGCGTATGGGAGCCGATATCCACACCGACACCCACCACGCCGTCGTACGCGGCGTGGAGCGGCTTTCGGGTGCGCAGGTCAAGGCGCACGACATTCGCGCCGGAGCGGCCCTTGTCGTGGCCGGCCTCGGGGCCGAGGGAGCGACGATCGTTTCCGATGCCGAACATGTGGCCAGGGGCTATGAGGATCTTGCCGGCAAGTTGTCGGGGCTCGGAGCCGACGTGGCCGCCGAGTGAGTCAGGCGATGTCAGCCCTCGTCGGGAGATTCCCGGCCGACATTTCGAGCGGCGGCTACCGCCTCGGCCCGCCGCTTGGCAACGAGCAGCAGGAAGCCGAACACCGCCACCGGTGCGCCGACGAGGAGTATCTCGTTGCGGCCGCCCGCGTGGGCGTAGACCATTGCCGCGAACTGTGTCAACCCGCTCATGGCCAAAATGCTACGTCGGGAATGCCCGTCACGGGGTAGGTGTTGGCTTGATCACCTGCGACAATCCATCACCGACGACAATGTCGGCCCGGACCGTGGACTCCACGTATCGGGGACCGATCGGAGATCGAGTTGCGCGAGAAGGTCGAAAAGGTGATTGCCGTGATCCGGCCTGTCATCCAAGCCGACGCGGGCGATGTCGCTCTGATCGACGTCGACGAGTCGACCGGAGTGGTCACCATCGAACTTCAGGGCGCGTGCGTCACCTGCCCCGCCTCCACCCAGACGCTCAAGGCCGGGATCGAGCGCATCATGATGGACCGCGTCGAAGGTGTGACCTCGGTGATCGACATCAATTCGGTGGGCATGAGCGAGAGCGCGGTCAGCCTCTGAGCGGATGCCGGTCCTCGGCCGGATGGTGCCTGATCCAGCAGCGCCGGCGTCAGCGGGCGAAGCCGGATGTCGACAGGTTGCACGCATTGTGCACCAGTCCGAGGTGGGAGTAGGCCTGCGGATGGTTGCCAAGTGCCCGTCGGGTGACCGGGTCGTATTCCTCGGCCATCAGCCCGGTGGGACCGGCGAGGCCGGTGAGCTGGTTGAAGAGATCCCTCGCGCCCACCAAGTCGCCGAGGAGGATCTTTGAGTCGATCAGCCACGAGGTCATGAGGTTGAAGCCCCCCTCATCGCCGGGGAGGCCGTCGTCGTGCTTGTAGCGGTAAACGGTCGGCCCGTCGCGCAGCCATGTCTCGATCGCGGCGACGGTCGACTTGAACCGTGGATCGTCGGGGCCGAGCAGCCCCGAGAGGCCGACCATCAGAACCGAGGCATCGAGGTCGTTGTCGTCGTAGGCGGCGGTGAAGGCGCCGACCTCGTCCTTCCAGCCGTTGGCGAATATGTCGGCCGCGATCTCGTCGCGCAACGTCTGCCATTCGGGACGCTCCCGGCCGAACACCTTCTCGGCGATATCGACCGCCCGATCGACGGTGACCCAACACATGATCTTCGAGTAGACGTGGTGACGAGGGGCGGCTCTGATCTCCCATATCCCCTGGTCGGGTTCCGTCCAGCGCTGGTCGACCGCCCCCACCAGGTCCTCGACGAGCCGCCAGTGGCGGGCCGACAACGGGGCATCGAGCTCACCGAGGCGGTGAATGAGATCGAGCACCGGCCCGAACACGTCGAGTTGAACCTGATGGTCGGCGGCGTTGCCGATGCGGACCGGTCGTGAGCCGGCGTATCCCGGCAATTCCTCGATCGTGGCCTCCGGTGGCAGCTGTTGGCCGTTGACCGTGTAGAGCGGCGACAGGCGCTCGGGTCCGGTGTCGCTGGTCTCGATGACCTGTAGCAGCCAGTCGAGCAGATTCATTGCCTCGTCGATCGAACCGAGCCGAACCAGAGCTCCGGCCGCGAGCGACGCGTCGCGGATCCAGCAGTATCGGTAGTCCCAGTTCCTGACTCCGCCCAGAAATTCGGGGAGGCTGGTGGTGGGCGCGGCGAGGATGGCGCCGGTGGGGCCGTAGCAGAGGGCTTTGAGAGTGAGGGCCGAACGCTTGATCAGCTCGGTTGCGGTGCCCGGGATGTCGAGACGGTCGACCCAGTCGGACCAGAAAGCGGCGGTGGAGCTGCGGCGGCTCGGCTCGTCGCTGCGGTCCGGGCGCATCGACGCGGTTCCGCATCGTAGTTCGAGCGTGATCGGCCCGGCCGAGAGGTCAACCTCGGCCCACGCCGTCTGGTGCATGCCGGCATCGTCGATGTTCCAGTCGACATTGGGGGAGCGCAACACGACGAGGTCGGCGGCGTTGACGACCTCGAGACCGCCCTCACGAACCTCGAGCTGGGTCGGGAAGCGGCCGAAATCGAGCCGCGGGGCGAACTCGATTCGGGCCCGACCGTCGCCCTCGATCACGCGGACGAGGTCGGTTCGACCGGAGATGCGTCCGGGCCGGCCATCGGAGCAGTCGAGGTAGTCGGTGACGGTGACGGCAGGCCAGGAGGTGCACAGAACCAGCGAGTTTCCGACGTAGGTCTGCACCGGCGCCGATGTGGCACCGATTGCCGACACCGAGAAGTGGCCGGAGCCGGGACCGCCCACGAGTTCGGCGAAAATGGCGGACGAGTCGATACGCGGAACGCACATCCACAAGATTCGGGCGTCGGGGGTGACGAGTGCCGCGGTGCGTTGGTCCGAGAGCATCGAGTGGGCCTCGATGGGAGCCACGTCGGCCCCGGCCAGCCAGTCGGCGCGACGGGCGCAGAGCGTGGCGAGCAGTACGGCGACTTCGTGAGGCGAGTCAACCCGGAACGGAGCCGTCGTCTCGCCTCCGCCGACCTTCACTCCCACGTCGGGTCCGTGAAGGGTGGCGAACGCGTCCTCGTCGGTGACGTCGTCGCCGAGGAACATCACGGCATTGGCGCCGACCGAACCGCGGACGGTGGTGAGTGCCTTGCCTTTGTCGGTCGGCACCAGCAGCAGCTCGCAGACCATTTTGCCGTGACGGACCGTGACGTCGCCGAGCTCATCGGCGACGGCGGCAACCCGGGCCAGAAGTACCTCGACCTGATCGGTGGCCACTCGGCGGTAGTGGACGGCCACCGATGTCGGCTTTTTCTCGAGGGTGACACCCTCGAAGTCGTCGCAGGCTTCGTGGAGCCCGGCCACGAGGTTGCGTCGGTATTCGCGCAAATCGGGGTCGAGGTCGAGGGCGAAGTCGATGTCGAACTCGGTGCCGTGGGAACCGACCAGACGGATCTCGACCGGCAGGCGTGACAGCGCGGCCAGGTCACGAAGAGAGCGGCCCGATATGACCGCCACGTGAGTGTGGGGAAGGGTGGCCAGGTTGCGCAGGGCGACAGCGGTCTCGCGCAGCGGCAGGGCTTTCATCGGGTCGTCGACGATGGGGGCGATGGTGCCGTCGTAGTCGCAGGCCACCAGCAGCAGCGGGGTGCGGGCCAGTTGGTCGACACTGTTGTCGAGCTGCTCGTTGAACATCGCGACGCTTTCCACGGAACCCGAAGCTACAGCCGGATGGATGGTTGCCGGTGCAACCGCGTCCGCGGTTGGGATCCGCGCGGCCGATACGGTCGGCGCCGTGGAAAACGCGAACGACAATTCAGACTCCACGACCTGCTATCGGCACCCACACCGCCACGCGGGAGTGAAATGCCAACGATGCGGTCGTCCGATCTGCCCGGAGTGCATGAACCAGGCATCGGTGGGGTTTCACTGCCCCGAGTGTTTCCACTCGGGCGTCCAGAAGATCATGAGGGGGCCAGTGGCGTTCGACCCGATCGCCACCAAGGTCCTCATCGGTCTCAGCGTGTTCGGGATGCTCGTCTCGATCTATCTCGGCGGTACCCTCTTTCGGCTCGGCAACGTTGCGTTGCGTGACGGTGCATTGTTCGCCTTCAAGACCGATGTGCAGGGAGGGCGGCTGGTCGGACTGGGAGTGGATCAGGGCCAGTACTACCGCCTCGTCACGTCGGCGTTCCTCCACGACGGTCTGTTTCACATCGGATTCAACATGTGGGCGCTGTGGATTCTCGGGCCGCCGCTCGAGCGGGTTCTCGGTCGGTACCGGTATGTCGCGCTCTACTTCGGATCGCTGCTCGGCGGGTCGTTCGGTGTGCTCTTGTTGAGCCCGAACAGTCCGACCATCGGAGCCTCCGGCGCGATATTCGGGCTGTTCGGGGCGATCATGGTGATCCAACACAAGTCGGGTACGAACATCTGGCAATCGGGTCTCGGCGTGGTGCTGCTGATCAACCTCGCGTTCACATTCATGGTCCCGGGGATATCGATAGGCGGGCACGTCACCGGGCTGACCACCGGCGTGATCGTGGCGTTGCTCTACATAGCCGTCGTGAAGGCCAGGCTGCCCGAATGGACGGCACTCGCAGGCGTGGCGTTGCTGTCGGCGGCGTTCGTGGCCGGATCGATCTGGGCGGCCTCCAACTGGGCCAACCCGATTCTCTGAACGGCCGACCGGGGGCCACCGTCAGCGTGTGGTGGTGGCGTCGGGTCCCGATCCGAGTCGGTAGATGCTGACGTCGTCGTAGGTATCGGATCGGTATCCGCGCATCATCCTGAGTGTGCCGTGGGTTCTTCGGCCTCACGTTCGGTGTGGCGTTCGCCGAGGCGACCGCGGAAGCGGCCGATGACGCGCCGAAGACGGATCAGGCGTCGAGGTCGGGGGCGGTCGTCGGGGAGATGTCGGCCAGGGAGCGTCGACGGGTCCGTGGTGTCGGCCGGCTGGTAGCGAAAGAGGTCGTCCCAGTGGCGGTCCAGCAAGACGAGAGATTGCGACAGGGGCAGCGCCCGCATGAGGGGTCGGCCGTCGATCACTTCGAGGCGGCGGAGCTTGGCCACGGCGTCGTCGACCTCGAAGTCGATGTCGCCTCGGCCGGCGTCTCGCAGCCAGGTCTCGACGACGGCATCGAGACCCGCGGTGGAGAGTCCGTCCGGTGCGTCCAGCAAGAAACGGTAGGCGAGGAGAACTTCGGCCACTTCCTGCTGCTCGGCCGACGAAAGGAGGGTGTGGAACACGCTGGGGCCGGCGGCCAGGGTGCGGAGGTAGAGGTTCTCGGTGAGGGTCTTGAGGTAGTCGAGGTGTCGGTTCTTCAGCTTGGATCGCTGGCGGAACACGAAGGCTCCCAGCGTGACGGCCCCTCCGAAGAGAATCACCAACGACGCCTGGTCGATTTCGGGCGGCTGGTCACGGAACCCCAGCCAGGCTCCGGCCAGCAGGAAGAGAAGACCGAGGGTGGGTAACAGCTTGGTGGCCAGCACCGCGATTCCCGAAGCGACCGCGGGCACTCCCACGACCAGGGAGTCGATCAGCCGTAGCCCCACCCGGGTCGAGGGCAGCAGCATCTCGATGTCGGCGCGGGGAACGTTCTGGAACTGCCTGAGCGACACGTGGTCCGGTATCAGGTTTCGTTCGGACGGGTCGATCCTGCGCTCGTCGAACCAACTCCGGGGCTTCACTCGCGTGTATACCACCACTCGTTCGTCAACGGTGATCGTCTGTCGTGTGGACCGCAACCCCATCCACTTCGGGAGCTCGACCACGTCTTGGCGGCCACCCCGTCGATATATGAGCACTTCGTCGTAGTCATCGAGGTCGACCTCGAGCCGCAGCGGGATCAGTGACTCGTTCGACAGCGCGTCGTCGAGTTCGGCCGTCGTGACCGGGGTGTAGTTCGCCCCGTCGAGAAGACCGGTGAGTTCGGCGAGCACGATGGCGGCCGCCTCGGCGTCGTCACCAACTCGTTCCCAAGCCTCGGTGACGACTTGCTCCCGGTCGTGGAACTCATAGTGGTAAAGCGCCGAAGTCAGTCGGGAAAAGGAGCGGAATCGCTCGGAGTCATCACGATCCTCGGGCCATGGGACGCCTCGGCACAGGTCTGCCGTGAGCTGCCTGACCCCCCGAGGTATGAATCGCTCTCGGTCGGTCATGGCCCACAGCGTAGGGAGTCGGAACCAGGACCATCGGCGGCCGGCTCGCACGCCGCCACGGCGTGGGATTGCCGGCTCGGGCTGCGCCGTGTTGCATGATGTAGCGGTTCGGCTTCGGCCGGGCGACGGCACCAACGACGATGCGGGGGCAGAATTGAGCGATCAGTGGGCGGCACCCGGCTCGCAGACATCGCAGCCGTCGTCGACGCAGATCGGATTTCCGGACCGCTCGGCCACCTCGGCCCGTTGTGCCGACGCTGCGGTGCCGCTTCCCCGTCCGCTGCCGATGCGGCCCCAGTCGGTTCTCGAAGTGCTCGATTCGGGATTCGTGCTGGTGCGCTCGAAGCCCTGGCTGCTGTTCTCCATCGTGGCGGTGTTCAACGTGCCGGTGGCGGTTCTCGCCGCCTACCTGCGGCGCGATTCGTTCAGTTTCGACAACCGGTTCCTGCTCGGCGACCCGACCGTCACCACCGGCTCACTCGGTGTCGACGGTGCGGCCACGACGATCGGCTACATGGCGGGATCGCTGATCCAGACGATCGCCGCGGTGGCGATCGGGCTGGTGGTCACGGGCTGGTACTCCGATCGTGATCCGGATGTCGGCAGCGTGCTCGCCGCCGTGGCCAGGCGCATCCACTGGGTGCTCATCGCCTGGCTCCTGGTGCACGTGATCGAGATCCTCGGTCTTGTCGGTCTCGTCATAGGGTCGTTGCTGATGGCGGTGCTGATGGTGGTGGTGGCCCCCGTGATCGCGGTGGAGGGCGCGGGACCGCTCACCGCGATCAAGCGATCGGTGGGGCTGGTGAGAGGCCGCTACGCGCCGGCGCTGGGATTCTTCATCTTCTCGGGAATGATCGCGGCGATCCTCGGGGCCCTGCTCGGTGGGCTACCGACCGTGGTCGGCCTGCTGCTCGGCGTCGACGGCGGCTGGGTCCTGGTGGCGATCGGTTCGATGATCAGCGGAATCGTGTCGACCAGCTTTCTGGCCGCGGCAACGGTCGCGTTCTATTTCGACCTGCGGGTCAGGCGTGAAGGCATTGATCTCCATCTGGCCATGCTCGACAGGTTCCCCACGTGATCGTCATCGCCGCCGACCCGGAGAAGGTGAGGGACTCGGCGAGGCGAATCCTCGCCCGGCCCGAATTCGGCGATCACCGCAGCATCCCCGAACGAGTGATCGACTGGGTCGTGGAGCGGTTGTCCGGCGTGTTCGGCCGGATCGGTGGTGGTCTCGGATCCGGCACCGGCTTCGTGGGCGTGCTGATCCAGGCGGCGGTGGTCGTGGGGGCGGTGGTCGTGGTGGCGTTGGTGATGCGAGCGCTCGGGCGCGCTGTCGTGTCGAAGAGGCGGCCCACTCCCGGTGATGGCCTGGTGGTCGTGTTCGGGAGTCGGGTTGACCCGGCAGAACTCATGGCCGAAGCCCGACGGGCCGAGGCCGACGGCCGATGGAAGCAGGCCGCGCTGACTCGCTATCGGCATCTGGTGGCCGCATTGATCCTCGACCGGGTCATCGCCGATGTGCCGGGCCGCACCACGGGGGAGTACCGCCTCGAATACCGGGCCGGGCGGCCGGCCACCGCGGGAGATTTCGACACGGCCACCATCGTCTTCGAGCGGGCCTACTACGGCGATGGGTCGGTGAGCAGAGCCGATGCGATCGAGATGCGGCGACTCGCGTCGGGTCTGCTTCCCGTCGGGGCCGGATCGGCCGCGAGGATCGGACGGCGATGACCAACCGGAGCCGACTGCTCGTGGGCGGTGTGATCCTCGTCGGGCTCCTCCTGATCGCCCTCGCGGGGCGCCGGTCCACGGCTGCCCTCGATCCCGACAGCACCGAACCTGACGGGGCCAAGGCGCTCGTGATGCTGCTCAACGAGTACGCGGGCTCGGTCGACGTGCTTGGCGATGTCCCCGGCCCCGAGATCGAGGTCTCGGTCCTGCTCGACGACCGCCTCGGCGATCAGGCGGCGGCCGCCCTCGACGAATGGGTCACCGATGGAGGGACACTGGTGGTGGCCGATCCCAACTCACCATTCACTCCCCGCGTGACCGGTCTTGCTTCGTCCGACGAGACCGGTGGGTCGGGTGTCGACCGCGGCGCCTGCGATATCGAAGGTCTCGAGGGTGCGCGACGGATCGACATCAGCGGTGCGGTGCTCTACGAGACCGCCGGATCCGACGGGGGTTGCTTCGGTGATTCCGGCGGGGCATTCGTCGATCTGCGCCACCGAGGTGCCGGCACCGTCATCTCGGTCGGAGGGGCCGGCGGATTCACCAACAACCTCCTCGACAAGGCCGACAATCCGGTTCTGGCGGTCGTACTCATGGCGCCCACGCCCGACACCACCGTGGGGGTGCTGCGACGCTCGCTGCGCGCCCCGACGACGGCCGGTTCGCCTGTGGTCGGCCCGACCGGCCGCCGGCGCCGGGTGGGTGACGGCTCACGCGGATTGTTCAGCCTCATGCCCGACTATCTGCGCTGGGTGGCTCTGGACCTGGCCCTGGCCTGGCTGGTCTACGCGCTGGCCCGTGCCCGCCGGCTCGGCAACCCGATCGAGGAGACACAACCCGTGGCCATCGCCGGCAGCGAACTGGTGTTGGCCCGGGGACGACTCCTGCGACGCGTCGACACCTCCGCCACCGTCGGCCATCTCACCGACGGGTTCCGGTCCGAACTCGCCCACAGTCTGGGCACCCCGCGTGGGACCCCCGATGAACGGCTGGCCGAGATGGCGGCGGCACGCTCCGGTATCGACGCGGCCACGATTCTGCACGCCCTGGGCACCACGACCGTCGGCGGCGACGGCGACCTGGTGGAGTTCACCAGGCTTCTCGATGACATCCGCCAGGAGGTTCAACATGACTGAAATCAACGGCCCGACCCGGGACCCCTCGGTGCCACGGCCGGCCAGGTCGCCACTCGAGGCGGTTCAGGCCGTTCGCTCCCAGGTCGCCAAGGTGGTGGTCGGGCAGGACGGCGTCGTATCGGGCCTGATCGTGGCGATCCTCGTCCGGGGTCACGTGCTCCTTGAAGGGGTGCCGGGTGTCGCCAAGACCCTCGTGGTCAAGACCCTCGGAGCGGCACTCGATCTCGACGTGAAACGGGTCCAGTTCACCCCCGACCTCATGCCCTCAGATGTGTTGGGGCAGCTGGTGCTCGACCCGTCCGGCGACTTCCGCTTCAGGCAGGGACCGGTGTTCACCAACATGTTGATAGCGGACGAGATCAACCGGACCCCACCCAAGACCCAGGCAGCACTGCTGGAGGCCATGGAGGAACGTCGGGTGTCGAGTGACGGTGTCACCCGTCCGCTGCCGCTGCCCTTCATAGTGATCGCCACCCAGAATCCGATCGAGTACGAGGGCACCTATCCGCTGCCGGAAGCCCAGCTCGACCGGTTCCTGTTCAAGCTCGATGTCGGTTATCCGTCGGTCGAACAGGAGGTCGAGGTGGTTCGACGCCACGACGAGGGCTTCGACCCCCACGACATCCGCGGGGCGGGCGTGACGGCGGTGGCCACCGCGGCCGATCTCGAGGCCGGCCGGCTCGAGATCGTCGACCTGCGGGTCGAGGACCCGGTGAGGCGTTACGTGGTCGATCTGGCGAGAGCCACCCGCGAACATCCGGCGGTGCTCCTCGGGGTGTCGCCGCGCGGGGCGGCCGCCCATCTTCACGCCGCGAAGGCGTGGGGATGGCTGTCGGGGCGTGAATTCGTCACCCCCGACGAGGTCAAGACGGTCGCCGGTCCGGCTCTTCGCCACCGGCTCCTGCTTCGCCCCGAACTCGAACTCGAGGGCGTCACCCCCGACACCGTTCTGGAATCCGTTCTCGCCTCGACACCCGTTCCCCGCTGACAGGAGCTGATCGTGCCCGTGCCCACCGGTCGTCTGGCGATTCTCGTGGCCGCGGGATCGCTCGGGCAGATCGCGGTGGCGATCGTGGCACGTGATCTGGCCGGTGTTCTCCTGATCGGCTGGTTGCTGCTGTTGGTCGGTTTCATGCTGGAGGATCTGGCGAGCACCCCGAACCCCGAGACCGTGGGGTTCCGGCGCCGACTCCCGACGGTCACCGCCATCGGCGACACGGCGACCGCGGTGTGGATCATCACCAATCCACTCGACCGGCCGCTCCGACTCGGCGTGTCGGACGAACTGTCACCGTCGCTTCGGCCGGTGACCCGTCGCTCCCGCCTCACGGTACCGGCGCGGTCGACCGCCGAGGTCGAGATCCCGTTTCGGCCCATCAGGCGCGGCCGGTTCACCCCATCGGAGGTGGTGATACGCGCCGAAGGCCGGCTGGGCCTGGTGGCCCGACAATCGACCCGTGAGGTTGCGGGGGAGACCCGTGTCCATCCGCGATTCAGGTCACGCCAGGAGGCCGAACTCCGTATCAATCGGGCCCGGCTCCTGCATTCGGGTGTGCGGTCCACGCGGCTGAGGGGTGCCGGCACCGAGTTCGACCAGTTGCGTGAATACACAGTCGACGACGAATCGCGCCGGCTCGACTGGGCGGCCACGGCCCGCGCCGGGCGGCCGATAGTTCGCACCTTCCGAGCCGAGCGCAATCAGACCGTGGTCAACCTGCTCGACTCGGGTCGGGTGATGGCCGGGCAGGTGGAAGGCGTGCCGCGGCTCGAGCATGCCATGGACGCCGTGATGACCCTCACCGCGGTGTCGACCGGTATCGGCGACCGGTGTGGTTTGGTGATTTTCGACCGATCGGTTCACACCGTGGTGGCGGCGTCGAGTCGACGATCACAGCTCGGTGTGGTCACCTCGGCGATGTTCGAGGTGGAGCCGGTGCTGGTCGAATCCGACTACCGCAGCGCATTCGCGTCGACTCTGGGCCGGTTTCGTCGCCGCACCATGCTCGTGATCCACACCGACCTCGTCGATCAGGTCGTGGCCGAGACCCTGCTCCCGGCACTACCACTGGTCGCTCGGACCCACCTGGTGGTGGTGGCGGCCTCGAGCGACCCGGATGTCGTGCGATGGTCCACCGGTGAGGTCCGCGACGGCGACGAAGCCCGTCGTCGGGCGGCTGCGATCGCCTCGCTGCGTGATCGGAGCCGGGCCGCGGCCCAGCTCCGGTCGCTTGGCGCGACGGTGATCGACTCCCCGGCGGGCGACCTGCCCGGGCGACTGGCCGACGCCTATCTGCAGGCAAAGGTCACCGGTCGACTATGACCCCGCCGGTTGTATCCAACCCGCCGGCCGCCCGAGTGGCTTCGTCCTCGGCGGCCACTCGTCGACCGAGGCCGAACACGTAAAACAGGAACGCCGAGGTGACCACAAGACCGATACCGACGCGCTCCCACGTCGGGAGCGGGCTTGGTGTGACGAACCCTTCGATCAGCCCGGCGGTGATGAACACGAGGATCAGGCCGACCACCACCGGCACGGACCGGCGGCCTTCCTCGGCTACCGCGGCCGATCTGGTTCGGTCGCCCGGGCTCACGACGGCCCAGCCGAGTTTCAACCCCGCGCCCCCGGCCACGCACACGGCGGTGATCTCGAGCAGACCGTGAGGAAGTATCAGCCCCCAAAATCTCGGGGCCTGGCCGGCCGCTTGGAACAGCCCCGCGGCTTGACCGATCCCGAGCCCGTTGCCGACCAACACGACCACGGTGCCGATCCCGGCAAAGATCCCGAGGGCGTAGGCCATGAACGACACCTGGATGTTGTTGACCAGCACCTTGGTGGAGAACTCTGCGGCCGGCTGAGACGAGTAGTAGTCGGCGAAGTCCTGTTGCACGTAGGACTCGCGTAGCGCGGGCGGAGCGGACGCATCGAGCGCGGCATCGGAGAACGTCATCCACGCTCCCACGTAGACGGCAGGAGCGAGGAGGAGAAAGGCGGCGATGGCGATGAACTTCCGGGTCCTCCACACGGCACCCGGGAAGTCGTGGGTGAAGAAGCGGAGCAACACGTTCCCACCCCGGTCGCCCGGCCCGTGGATCACGGCACGCGACTCACCTACGAGCGCGGTGAGCCTGGATGTGACGGGCGAGTCGCCGTACCAGGTCCGTGAATAGCTCAGGTGGCCCGACACCCGCTGGTACAGCCGGATCGTCTCGTCGAGTTCGGCCCCGTCGAGACGGTGTTTGGACCGTCGTGAACGTAGCCGGCGGACCGCCTCGTCGAGGTGCCGCCACGTCGGTTCGTTTCGCCGTATGAACTGGTCGACGTCCACTGGTCGCCTAGGTTACGTGACGTGCAGAGCGGGGTTGTGACATCGGGGATCGTCACACCTGAAGGCGTGACTCTCGACTTCGAGCGGGCCGGAATCGCGTCTCGATTGTTGGCCCGGTTGGTCGATGTTCTCATCCTCGTCGCGGCGTTCTACCTGGCGGCGATTTTGCTGGTGATCGTGACGATGTCAGCGCCCACACTCAGCATCGTGCTGATGGCCGTGGTGGCGTTCGGGTTGGCGTTCCTCTATCCGATGATTCTCGAAACCACCTGGCGGGGGCGGACCGTCGGCAAGTACGCAGTCGGCCTGCGGGTGATCACGGTCGAGGGCGGACCGGTGAGGTTCCGCCACTCGGCGATCCGCAGCATGCTGCAGATCATCGACATCTTCGCGACCCTCGGCGGGGCCGCGGTGGTGGCGGCCATGGCCAGTCCCGAGGGCCAGCGGCTCGGCGACATGGCCGCCGGCACCTACGTTGTTCGTGAGCGGCGGGCCCGGGCCGTGATGGCCGAACACGAGGTGATCATCCCCACGCCGTGGGGTTTGCAGTCGATCGTGGATTCCATCGATCCGTCGAGCCTCGACGTCTCCCAGGCCGCACTGATCCGGTCGTTCCTGGTTCGCGTGCCGGAGATGAGCGACGGCTCACGGGCCGCACTCGCCGCCGACCTCGCGGCGCGGGTGTCGGCCGTGATCGGTTCGAACCTCCCCGACACCGTGTATCCCGAGACCTGGTTGGCCTGCGTGGCCGCGAGGATCCAGCAGCACGACGATTCGGCTCGTCGTTCGTCGCTCCCACCACCCCCGCGGCGCTGAGTGTCGCCGGGTCGGGTCGGTCCTTAGGCTGACGCGATGGAAGGCGACGAGATCTATCTCGATCACGCGGCGAGTTCACCGATGAGGTCCGAGTCCCGTGACGCATGGCTGGCCGCGGCGACCGCCCACCATGCCAACCCCACTGGTGCCCACCGGGCCTCGCGCGATGCCCGACGGGCCCTCGACGATGCCCGGGATGCGGTCGCGGGGGCTGTCGGTTGCCGGCCGTCCGAGGTCGTCTTCACCAGCGGTGGTTCCGAGGCCGACAATTTCGCAGTTCGCGGTGCCCTTGCCGCACGTGGGGGAATCGCGATCTGCAGTGCCGGCGAACATCACGCGGTACTCGAACCCGTTGAACACGCCGGTGGCCTGACCTTCGGCCTTCGTCCCGACGGCACCCCCGACCTCGATGACCTCGTCGCGGTTCTCGACGGTGCCGACGACGTGACGATCGTGTCGGTCATGGCGGTCAACAACGAGACCGGCGCGATCTCACCACTGTCCGAGATCGCCCGGGTGGCCCGGGAGCATGCCCCGGATGCGCTGCTCCACACCGACGCCGTGCAGGCGGTCCAGTGGCTCGACCTGGCCGGGGTCGCCGCCGACTTCGATCTCGTGTCGATCACCGGTCACAAGATCGGTGGCCCCACGGGTACCGGCGCGTTGATCATTCGTGACGGCATCGAACTCGCCCCGCTGATCCTCGGTGGAGGCCAGGAACGAGGCCGTAGAGCCGGTACCCCCGACGTCGCGGGTGCCGCAGCATTCGCCACCGCGGTCGTCGACACGGTGCGTGATCGCGGCGTCGATGTCGAGCGCATCCGAAGGCTGAGGGATTCGCTGATCGACGGTCTCGGCGACCGGCTCGGCGACCGCGTCCTCGTCACGGCCGCTCCGGGTGGAGATCGTGATCACATCGTGGCCGGGATCGCTCACATCTGCCTACGTGACGTCGAGGCCGAGGCTTTGCTGTTCCTGCTCGACTCCCATGGCTTGCGGGCGTCGGCAGCATCATCGTGTTCCGCGGGAGCGCAGGAACCATCACACGTGCTCGCCTCGATGGGCGTGGCTCACGAACTGGCGGTCGGTTCCCTGCGATTGTCGATGGGACCGTCGAGCACCGAAGCCGATGTTGCTGCCGCCCTCGAGATCATTCCCGCCGCGGTCGAACGCCTGACCCGTTTTGGTGACGGCTGACGTGGCGGGTACACCAGTGATGGTCGCCATGTCGGGTGGTGTCGACTCCTCGGTCGCGGCCGCGCTGCTCATGGAGGCCGGCCACGAGGTCGTGGCGGTCACCATGAAGCTGTGGGGCGGCGAGAGCGACACGGGTTGCTGCGCGGTCAGTGATGTCGATGATGCCCGTCGGGTCGCCGACCAACTCGGCATCGAACACCACGTGTTCAACTTCGGCGACGACTTCGAGCGCCGGGTGGTGGCTCCCTACGCCGCCGACCACGCCGCCGGACGTACCCCCAATCCGTGCATCGAATGCAACCGTTACCTCAAGTTCGACCGGCTGCTCCGCCGGGCCGAGGTTCTCGGCTTCGACCGGCTGGCCACCGGCCACCACGCCCGCGTCGTCGACACCGGGGCCGGGCCCCGGCTGGCGCGTGGCGCCGATCCGGGCAAGGACCAGTCCTATGTGCTCCACGTGATCGACCCCCACGTGCTGTCGAGGCTGATGTTCCCGGTCGGCACCATGACCAAGGCCGAGGTGCGCGCGGTCGCCGCCGGCCTCGGCCTGCGCACCGCCTCCAAGCCCGAAAGCCAGGACGTCTGCTTCATCACCAACCGGCACGGTCGCCGGGCCTTTCTCGGTGATCGCATCCCGCTGCGGCCGGCGCGGGTCGTCGACGGCGCCGGCCATCGGATCGGTTCCGTCGAGGCAATCGAGCTGGTCACGATCGGTCAGCGCAGGGGCCTCGGGCTGGCCGGTGGTACCGATCCGCGCTACGTGATCGGCATTGACCCCGGGGCGGCGGTTGTGACCGTCGGCCCTCGCACGTCTCTGGACACACCGGCCACGAGACTCGAGTCGTGGAGGTGGGTCGGCGATCGTGTCGGGGGCGAGGTCGAGGTCCAGTGCTCGGCTCATGGGGTCTCCGCGGCCGCCCGGATCGACACCGACACGATGACCGTCGTATGGCTGGCCCCGCATCGAATGATCGCGGCTGGGCAGAGCGTGGTGGCCTACGTCGACGACATGGTGGTGGGCGGAGGCCTGGCCGGCCGCTGATCACCTGGTCTGTTCCACCCCCGAGGCGTGGTCAGTTCGGGCCGTGGTCCAGCGCCGCCCGGTAACGGTCGAGTTCGGCCTCGTCGACCCCGGAGGGACTCCGGAGCCTGAACGGGGCATCGGCGGTGAGTTCCGTGAAGTAGTGGTTGGCCCATGCCGCGGCAGCACGCGAACGAATCAACATGGCCGCGCCGGGTCGTTCCCAACGGCGGTGATCGTGAAACATGAGAACGGTGCGGTTGGCAACCACCAGCGGGGCGACCACCAGGGGCAGGCTGTGGGGGTAGGCGAAGATCTCCACGTTGGGACCGTCGAGGGCGGTGACCATCGCGGCTATCGAACCGAGGCGTTCGATCCGGCCGGCGCTCACCACGGCACGGATCGTCCATCCCTGTCCGGCCCGTTGGATCTCGGCCTCCCGGAACGTCCGGAGCTTCGCGGCAAGGCCAGTGCCGAACAGTGAATCGTTCTCGAGGGGGTCGTGTCCGTTGCGGTCGATGTGCAGCGCGGCGTGGTTGATCACCTGGTCGTTCGCCGATTCGGGCTCGATCAGAAGCTCGGCTGTGGAGGCGTCGAGCACGGCCGCGGTGTCGGAGAGGATCTCCAGGCCGGCGGTGCGGCGGTCGTGGACCAACCCGGTCTGGAGTGACCGGTAGTGAAGATCCAGCAACTCGTCCTGGTTGAAGTAGCCGGGCCACTGATGGGCCAGCATCTCGCAGTGGTCGGGCCTCGCCGTGGCACGTTGTTGTCGCCAGCGGCTCACGGTGGACCGCTCCACTCCCAGGTGGCGAGCCACTGTGGACAGATAGCGCCCCCCCTGGGCCTCATCGAGACGGGTGAGGCCCTCGGCTATCACACTCCTGAGTTGTGACTCCGGTCCGGGTGGGTTCACCGGACAATTGTTGCATGGTATGCACCATATGGCACAACCGCACGCTACGAAGGCTCTGGCATTCTCTCAGCCAGGTGTTCACGGGCGAGCCGTTCCCCGGTTCGCCGCGATGGTGTCTCTGCGTGTTCTCGTGCGGCGGTCCCTCTCCGCCGCTGGGGTCCGGCGGAAAGTCCGCGACTCCAGCGGCGTCGGCCGGTCAACCAATCACGAAACCCCGGCGGGCCGCGGCCTCGAGCACGGCGGCCGGACGGCTCGCCGACACCATCAGGGAGAGCGCGGTGTGTTCCTCGACCTTGGCGCGTCCGGTCACCACCGGAACGGTGACCGGCTTGGTGAAGCGCAGCTCGAGCGCCATTCCCAAGGCCTGCGAGGTGATGTCCTCGGCCGTGGTGTCGGCGCGAGCGGGACCGATGGCCGCTATTTCGTACTGCCGGAACAGGACGGACTCGGCCAGGATCCCCTGGTCGTGGATCACGATACCGTTGGGCACGAAGACGAGAAAACGGCTGGTAAGGCGACTCAGGGCCCGGAAACCGACGAGCGCGGCCGGAACCCCCGCCACCACGGCGACAACGCCACCGACCCATTGTCGGTCGGCGAGTAGAAGTGGTCCCGAGGTCACCGCGGCCAAGGTGAGCGCCCAGGTGGGCAGGAGCAACAAGAGCAGAACCGGTCCGGGGGGGCGCAGCGGGAAGCGCTGCTCGTCGCCGTAGCTGGCGGCGTCCACGAAACGTTCTCCGACCGCGGCGAGCAATGGGACGAGCGCCGCCGCGGCCGCCGACGCCACGCCGATGATGATCGTGGCGTCGGAGTCGACGTTGATCGCCGCCCACGCCGCGGCGGGGAGGATAGCCGGGGCGCCGATGCGCCCAAGGGTGAGGGTGAGCGGACGCGGCACCGCGAGGACGATCAGAACAGCCAGCCACGCCAACCATGCCATCCACGAAACCGCGCCCCGAAAGCCGTGGCGGGTGGGATCGAGGGCATCGCCGACAAGAACACCGGTGGTGAACGGCTGGATCGCCCACACCAAGCCCGGACCGAATGCCGGCAACAGGTTCCGGGAACGGCCGAAGAAGCCGCCCCCTGGGTCGGCGGGAGTTCCGGATGTCACGGCGGCTCACGGTACCGGCCGTTGAGGGCGCCCCACCCGTCGATTCACGGTGACACACCCCGTGGGTAGGATCGCCGGCGGATGGCAGCGAAATCGCACACCTCGAGCCCGTCACCCGGCGACGACTCTGCCGGCGCGGCCCGACGGCTGGCCGAACTCAAGGCGACCATCGCCCACCACGCCGAGCGTTACTACGAACTCGACGATCCCGAGATCCCTGACGCCGACTACGACGACATGCTGCGCGAGGTCCTCGGGATCGAGCAGGCGTATCCCGAGTTGGTCACGCCGGATTCACCCACCCGGATGATCGGAGGGCCGCGCAACGAGGCCTTCGCCCCGGTGGTCCACGAGATGGCGATGATGTCACTCCACAACGCCTTCAGCATCGACGAGCTGAGGGCGTGGAATGACCGGGTGGTGCGCCGCCTCGAGGATCGCCCCGTGCCGGCCTATGCCACCGAGCCGAAGTTCGACGGTTTGGCCATTTCGCTGCGCTACGAGAACGGCCTGCTCGTGCAGGGGGCCACCAGGGGCAACGGCCGCGTGGGCGAGGATGTCACCCGAAATGTGATGACCATCACCGACATCCCCCGTCGTCTCGGCCACGAAGCCCCCCGCGTCCTCGAGGTGCGAGGTGAGGTCTACATGAGACTCTCGGCGTTCGCGGCGCTCAACATCCGCCAGGCCGAGTCGGCCGAGGCCGACGGCAGGGAGCCGAAACTGTTCATCAATCCCCGCAACACCGCGGCCGGTTCGTTGCGCCAGAAGGATCCGTCGATCACCGCCGAACGCGACCTGTCGTTCTTCTGCTACCAGCTCGGAGTGGTCGACGGTGGGCCGGAACTCACCTCTCACACCAACACGCTGGAGTGGCTCGGGTCGTTGGGTCTGCCGGTCAACGAGCACAGCCGGTCGGTCGGTTCGATCGACGAGGTCGCCGAGTGCATTGCCGCGTTCGAGGCCGGCCGCCACGATTTCGACTATGAGTTCGACGGGGTGGTCGTCAAGGTCGATGACCTCGGGTTGCAGGCCGAGCTGGGTGCCGATGCCAAGGCCCCCCGGTGGGCGATCGCCTACAAGCTTCCGCCCGAGGAGGTCACCACCGGGCTCCTCGACATCGAGGTGTCGATCGGTCCGTCGGGCCAGGTCACCCCGTTCGCCCGGCTCGACACGGTGAGGGTCGGTGGTGTCGATGTGAGCACCGCCACCCTTCACAATCAGGACCAGGTTGCGGTAAAGGATGTTCGGCCCGGCGACACCGTGATCGTCAGGCGGGCCGGCGACGTGATCCCCGAGGTCGTCGGCCCGGTGTTGTCGGCTCGCCCCGAGGGTTCGAGGCCGTGGAGGTTCCCGAGGAATTGTCCGGTCTGTGGCGAGCCGCTGATGAGAGCCGAGGGCGTGGCGGCCACGTTCTGCGTGAACTTCCACTGCCCACGCCAGACCCGCGGTCGCATCGAACATTTTGCGGGCCGCTACGCCATGGACATCGAATGGTTGGGTGAGAAGAACGTCGACCTGTTCGTCACCGAGGGCCTGGTGTCCGATGTGGCCGACCTCTACACGCTCGACTTCGATCGACTTCTCGAGTTCGACCGTTTCGGGCAGAAGTCGGTTGACAACCTGCGTGATGCCATTGAGGCCTCGAAGTCGAGGCCGCTCGGCAATCTGCTGTTCGGGCTGCGGATCCCCGAGATCGGGCAGGTCAACGCCCAGACACTGGCATCGGCGTTCGGGTCGATGGACCGCATCACCGCAGCGTCGGTCGATGATCTCGCCGCGGTCGACGGATTCGGGCAGGTGATAGCAGAATCGGTCCATGAGTGGTTCGCCAGGCCCGACGCCCTCGACCTGATCGGCCGGCTGAGCGAAGCGGGCCTCACCATGGAGGCGGCTGTGCCCGATTCGCCGGTGGAGAAGACCCTCGAAGGCAAGGCGGTCGTGGTGAGCGGCACACTCGACGGGTACACCCGCGACGGGGCCAAGGAGGCGATAGTCGCCCGGGGTGGCAAATCACCGGGAAGCGTCTCGAGGAAGACCTTCGCTCTCGTGGTCGGGGCCGAACCGGGTGCGTCGAAGGTTGCCAAGGCCACCGGCGTCGGCGTACCGGTGATCGGTGAGGCCGCGTTCAAGACTCTTCTCGACACCGGCGAGCTACCCGGCTGACGACTCAGGGCGGGCTCGTGACCAACGAGAAACGGCTGAGGAAGGCCGATGCCTCGCCGCGGTTGGTGGTCGAGGCCGGTGAGAACATTCTCGGCCCGGTGCCGCGGGTGATTCCTGATTCGGCCGCCCACGCGATCGCGACGGCCGCAAAATCCACGGGTTCGACATCGTCGAACGGTGACAGCTCCAACGGGTCGGGTCGGCCCGCCAGCCTCCACAGGAAGGTGACGAACTCCGCCCTCGTGGTCGACCGGTTCGGTGAGAATCCTGACGATGACGTGCCGGCGGTGAGTTCGTTTTCGACCATCCACCTGACCGGCACCGAGTAGTACGCGCCGGCGGGAACATCGATGAAGTCGACGGCACCGGTTCGGGTGGACGGCGAACCGACCATCCGCCACATCATCGTGGCGGCCTGCGCCCGGGTCAGAAGGCCGGTTGGGCAGAATCGGTCGACGCGGCACCCGTTGGTGATGCCCTCGGCGACGAGCCATTCGATGTCAGGGGCGAAGTTGGAACCGATGATGTCGCAGAACGGTCGCTCGGCCGTTGCTTCGTAGTCGCCGCAGATGATGTTGGTGGCCCCGACCCACACGAATTCCCACGGCTCGGGGACGGGGCCTGCCTGCGTCGTCCCCTCCGGGTAGCTGGGGATCCAGCCGTGGGCCTTGGCGTTGGCGAAGTCGTCGGCGGCCAGCCACGCATAGGCAGGCGAATTCCGGAACCCGAATCCCTCGGCTGTCGACGACCTGATGTCGATCGTGTAGCCGGTGTGGTGCTTCGAGTAGCCGGGTGCGGCGACGGTGCGTAGGGCCCGATCGATCGAGGCGTCCGACCAGTTGCCGAGCCGGGCCCGCAGGAAGCTCGCCTGAGTCGTGACCCGTCGGTAGCCGGAGAGAATCCGGATGGTGTGGCCGGCGGCAGAGGCGGCGACTCGCAGCGTTTCCCATCCCGCGGCCGCCTCGGGTTGCAAGAGGTTGCCGCCGACGGCCACGAGCGGTCGGTTGGGTTCGGGCCGCCGCCTGTAGCCGCGGGCCTCGGCGATGGTCCTGATGCGTGCATCGACCGTTGCGTTGCCGGTGATTACCGGCGGCGGGCCGATCTCCGCCAGGCCGGCAAGATCGGCCAGGTCGAGGGTGGCGGCGTATTGCGCGGGGCTGTGACTGGTCGCGGCGACCGCGTCCTCGACTTCGCCGGCGCCGGCGGCCGAGGGGGCCAGAAGCGACACGACCACGAGTGGGACGAACCAGATCCTGCGCCTCATCCGGGCGATGTTAGTAAACACGACGGGGGCGCCGGCCGGACCGGGACGAACCGTCGGCCGGTTGTCGTCAATTGACGGTGAACCGCCAGTCGATCGACTGCGTCGAACCCGGGCGTGACACCCCCTCGAAGGTGGCAATCGCGCAGTTGTCGTCGCCTGACAGGGCACTCACCGGTTTGCCTGCGCCGAAATGTCGGCGGTGCCGTCACGCCCGATCAGACCGGCGATCACGAACATCGATATCCCCGCGGTCAGGAGGAGGGAGAAAACGATCTTGGTCCGTCTCGACACGGTCGGGAGTGTACGCGGCGGGTTGGAGCCACCGACGGCGACCAGTTGTTGGGTACGTTTGATGCGATGACGATCGCAGATCTCGAGGGCGACATCGGCCGGGTGTTCGGCGGGCGTTACCGCATCGTCGCGCCGATCGGTATCGGCGCATCCGCTCGTGTGTTCCTCGCCGACGACGTCACACTGCGGCGCCGAGTGGCGGTGAAGGTTCTCCACGAGGCGCTGGCCGAGGACGACACCTTCCTTCGACGGTTCAGGGCCGAGGCCCACTCCGCCGCGTCGCTCAACCATCCCCACGTGCTCGGCGTCTACGACTGGGGCCAGGACGAGGTCCCGTATCTGGTGACCGAGTACCTGGCCGGCGGCAGCCTTCGGTCGATACTCGCATCGGGCACTCTCCTCACACCCTCGCAGGGGCTGCTGGTCGGGCTCGAGGCCGGACGGGGGCTCGAATACGCCCACGGACAGGGCTTGGTCCACCGCGACATCAAGCCCGCCAACCTACTGTTCGGTGAGGGGGCCCGTCTCCGTATCGCCGATTTCGGGTTGGCTCGCGCCCTGGCCGAGGCCGGCTGGACCGAACCCGACGGTTCGATGGTCGGCACCGTCCGCTACGCCGCGCCGGAGCAGGCGCGGGGGGAGCGGGTCGGGCCTCCCGCCGACGTCTACGCGCTCGCCCTGGTGATCAACGAGGCGATCTCCGGTGAGGTCCCGTTCGTGGCCGATACTGCCGTGGCCACGCTCATGGCCCGAGCCGACAACCGGTTCGAACCCCACCCCGACACCGGCCCGATGCAGGCTGCGCTGCGACAAGCCGGGACACTCGATCCCGATGATCGACCGACCGCCGGCGAGTTGGTGTCGATGCTGATGCAGTCGGCCGCCTCGTTGCCGAGGCCTGATCCGATCCCCCTGGTTGGTGCGCTGGGCCCGGCTGCCGCCCAAGCCGCCAACGACGCCACCCGCTTCGGCGGGACGGTGCCCCCGGCGGGCGAGTCGGCTCCCGGAGGTAAGCCGCCGCGCCGACCCAAGGCCGGGAAGAAGACCCGCCGGCGTCGTTGGCCCTGGATTCTGCTGGCCATGGTCGTCGTTGCCGCGGTGGGGGCCGGAGGCACCATGGCATGGTTGGCCGGCCAACCGGTCACGCACGTCATTCCCGATTTCACCGGACTCGTCTCGTCGAGTGCCGAGGCCCAGGCGGTCGATCTCGGTTGGTTGGTGGAGAGCGTCGACGTACGGGAGGACGGCACCACCAAGGGCGAGGTGGTCCGCACCAAGCCGCCGTCGGGAACCACCCTGGAGGAGGGCGAGACGGTGACGCTCTACGTATCGCTGGGCGAGAAGCTGGCGATGGTGCCCGCCCTGCTCGGCCAGTCGCTCGACGAGGCGACCCGCCGCATCAAGAAGGCTGGTCTCCGGGTCGGCACCATCACGCCCAAGAACAGCGAAACCGTTCCCGTCGACCATGTGATCAGCGTGGGTCTCGCGGCCGGAGTGACCGAGCTCGATCGAGGTACTCGCATCGATCTGTCGGTGTCCGATGGACCCGCCCGCCGAATCGTTCCTGATGTGCCCAGCACGAGGAACGTGGTCGAGGCATCGAATCTGCTGCTCGAGAAGGGGCTCACCCCGGTCGAGAGTCATCGCAACTCCGAGAGCATCCCGGCCGGTCAGGTCATCGATTTCAATCCGTCACCGGGCGCCCTGATAGCCCGCGGCGACAACGTCGACGTGATCGTTTCCGATGGGCCGGCGCCTCGTGCCGTCCCCAACGTGATCGGTCTTGACGTGAGCGAAGCCACCAAGATCCTTCAGGACGCCGGGTTCGTGGTCACCGGCGTCCAAGGCAATGTCGCCAAGCCGGTGCTGGCCACCGACCCTCCGGCCGGCGAGGTCCACGCCTACGGCTCCGAGATCGTGATCGCCACACAGCTCAAGACCCGGTAGCGGCGCGGCCGCCGGTGGCGGTCACTCGGCGGTGATGGCGTCGATCCTCGCCAACACCTCGTGAGGCACGAGGGCGGCTTCGGACCCCGGTTCGGGAGGGGTGAACGCCCCCGCCAGCAGCAGAATTTTCGACGAGTCGCCGGTGAGCTTGACCCGACCCCCGAACAGCACCGGGATGAGGCTGTGGGGGTCGCGGTCGACGAATATCCGGCGGGCGACCTCATAGGGCATCTCGATGGTGAAATCGGGACGGTCGAGGTGGCCTTCCTCGATCATGATCGTCGAACCCCTGGCGTCGAGGTGGCCTCTCACATCGTCATCGAAGGGAGTGTCCGTGATGGTCACATTGGCGGCGAGTTCGGTCACCCTGGCGCCGGCCCGTTCGCCGTATTCGTCGCGGATCCTCCCGGCGGCGGCGATCCACTCTGGACTGAGGAACGGGTGGACTGACACACCTCGCAGCGTAGACGGAACTCACCTCTATCCTTGACCCTCATGTCTGATCGCATCACCCGCGATGAGGTCGTCCATGTCGCCCGGTTGGCCCGCCTCGAGCTGGGACCCGACGAGATCGACGCCTTCACCGAGCAGTTGGCACGAGTCCTCGAGCATGCGGCCGACATCGAGTCGCTCGACGTCGACGACGTGCCGCCCACGTCGCATCCCCTGCCCCTCGTCAACGTGTTCCGGACCGACGAGGTCCGGGCGTCGATCGACCGCCGGGAGGTGCTGGCGCAGGCGCCGTGGGCCGAGTCCGACATGTTCCGTGTGCCGCCGGTGCTGGGGGAGGAGCCGTGAGCGCGCTCGACACTGCCGCTGCCGTCCGGGCCGGTGAACGATCTGCCGTCGACATCCTCGATGAGCATCTGGCGCGTATCGCGCGGCGTGACGGTGAGATCCACGCCTTCAACCTTGTCACCGAAGGATTGGCCCGTTCGCAAGCCGAGTCGGTCGATGCCGCGGTGGCCGAGGGGCGCGACCCCGGCCCACTCGCCGGCGTCCCGGTGGCGGTCAAGGACAACACCTGTACCCGTGGTATCCCCACCACCTGTTCATCGAGGATCCTCGAAGGCTGGCTGCCGCCATATGATGCCACCGTCATCGAACGGCTCGGCTCGGCCGGCGCGATCATTATCGGGAAAACCAACCTCGACGAGTTCGCCATGGGTTCGTCCACCGAGAATTCGGCTTTCGGTCCCAGCCGCAACCCCCACGACGTCACCAAGGTGCCGGGCGGTTCGAGTGGAGGTTCGGCCGCCGCGGTCGCCGCCGGGTTCGCCCCGCTCGCCATCGGTTCCGACACCGGCGGGTCGGTCCGCCAACCCGCTTCGTTGTGTGGTGTGGTCGGCGTCAAACCCACATACGGGGTGGTGTCCCGCTACGGGCTCGTCGCCTTCGCGTCGTCGCTCGACCAGATCGGACCGTTCGCAACTTCGATTGCCGACGCCGCGGTGCTGCTCGAGGTGATAGGGGGGCACGATCCCCGCGACTCAACCTCGATTCCCGAACCCGCTCCGTCGCTTCTCGACGTTCTCGGCCGTGGTGTCGACGGCATGCGGGTGGGTGTCATCACCGAACTCGCCGGCGGGCCCGGCGGGGTCGAGGGCATCGCCCCCGATGTGGTGGCTCGCACCAGGCAGGCAGTGGCCGCGCTGGAGGCGGCCGGCGCACGGGTCAGCGAGATTTCGGTTCCTTCCGCCATACTCGGGCTCAGCGCGTACTACCTGATCGCCCCGGCCGAGGCGTCGAGCAACCTGTCCCGCTACGACGGTGTGCGCTACGGCCTACGGGTCGATGCCCCCACCACCGGCGAGATGAACATCGCCAGCCGGTCGGCTGGTTTCGGCGACGAGGTAAAGCGCCGCATCATGCTCGGCACCTACGCCCTGTCGGCCGGCTACTACGACGCCTTCTACGGCAAGGCCCTCAAGGTCCGTACCCTCATCATGCGCGACTTCGCGGCGGCATACGAGCAGGTCGACGTGTTGGTCAGCCCCACCTCGCCCACCACGGCGTTCGGTTTCGGCGACAAGACCGCCGACCCGATGGCGATGTACGTCAACGACGTCTGCACCATTCCGTCCAACCTGTCGGGGCACCCGGCCATCTCGATTCCGTTCGGGGTCGGTGACGACGGCATGCCGATCGGCGTGCAGATCCTCGGTCCGGCCCAGTCGGAACCCACGATCTTCACGGTCGCCACCGTGCTCGAGGACGTTGCGGCAAAGGGCGGTGCCCAATGAGCTGGTCGATCGAACCCACCCTCCCTGAGGGTTGGGAGCTGGTAGTGGGTCTCGAGGTCCACGTCGAGCTCTCCACTGCGACCAAGCTGTTCTGTGGTTGCGCCAACCGGTTCGGCAGTGAGCCCAACACCAACATCTGCCCGGTGTGCCTTGGCCTGCCGGGGTCGCTGCCGGTCATCAACGGCACCGCCGTGAAATACGCGATGCAACTGGGCCGCGCGCTGCTCTGTGATGTCAAGCCGGCGGTGATGGCGAGGAAGAACTACTTCTATCCCGACATGCCCAAGGACTACCAGACCACCCAGTACGAACAGCCCACCAACTCCGATGGAGAAGTGGTGCTGCCCGACGGGTTCACGGTCGGAATCGAGCGGGCCCACATCGAGGAGGACACCGGCAAATCGACCCACATCGGTGGTGGTGGTCGCATCAATGAAGCCATCTACTCGCTAGTCGACTACAACCGGGCCGGTGTGCCCCTGATCGAGATC
This sequence comes from Acidimicrobiia bacterium, assembly GCA_003231645.1. GTDB lineage: Bacteria > Actinomycetota > Acidimicrobiia > Acidimicrobiales > Aldehydirespiratoraceae > SZUA-87. The sequence goes on from QIIW01000132.1 coordinate 34,067, forward strand.
GTGAGCCGGCCGTGTCTCGACACGATCGATCACGCCAAGGCCTACGTCAGCGGTCTGCGCGACATTCTCCTGGCGATCGGGGTATCCGATGCCCGCATGGAGGAGGGCTCCATGCGCGTCGATGCCAACGTGTCGGTACGCCCGGTCGGCAGCGACGAACTCCGGACCCGCTGTGAGCTCAAGAACATCAACTCGATTCGTTCCATGGCTCGGGCCATCGAATACGAGGCGCGGCGCCAGATCGACCTCTACACGAGTGGCGAGAGGCCGCGTCAGGAAACCCGTCACTGGGACGAAGCGGCCGGCCGTTCCACGCCGGGTCGTTCCAAGGAGAACCTCGACGACTACCGCTTCTTCCAGGAACCCGATCTGGTTCCGCTGGTTCCGACCGCCGAGGAGATCGCGGCCATCGACGCCGCCATGCCGGCCCTGCCGGCGGCCCGTCGTGCCGCTCTGGTCGAAGCCAGCTCGGCCGACGCCGACGTGGTGGCGACTCTCGTTGAGCGTGGCCAGGACGCTCTCGCTCTGGCCGCCATCGGGCGCGGCGCCGATGCCGACAAGGTCGTCACCCGCCTCCGGCACGATCTCGCTGTCGATGATTTCTCGAAGGTCAGCGCCGAGTCGTTCGCCGCACTGATCGTCATGGAGACCTCCGGCGATCTCACCGCCACCCAGGCCAAGCAGGTGTTGGCCGAACTGGTGGATTCAGGCGGCGATCCCCGTTCGATCGCCGCCGAACGCGGGTTCGAGGCCATGCACGACGATGAACTCGCCGACCTGGTCGACCGGCTCATCGCCGACAATCCCGACGAGTGGCAACGCTTCGTCGGCGGCCACGAAGGTGATCGCAAGAAGATGCAGGGCTTCTTCATCGGACAGATCATGAGAGCCACCAAGGGTCAGGCCGATGGCCGCGCCGTCGCCGACCTGTTGGCGCAGCGGGGCCGATCACCTGCCAACGGGTCCCCCGGAACCTGACCACGAGGGTGATCGCCCTGATCGTCAGCCAGACCTCGAGACTGGCCCAGACCCAGCCGATGCCGGCACCGGTGGCGAGCACCGCCATGCCGGCGCCGATCAGTGCGGCGGTGGCCGCGACCATGGCGAGGGCCAGGTAGCGAAGGTCGCCGGCGCCGATCAACACCCCGTCGAGTGCAAACACCACTCCGCCCACCGGCTGCGACAGCGCCACGTGGATCAGCAGGAACGAAGCCAGAGCTGTGACCGCCGGGTCGTTGGAGAAGATCGACGGTAGCAGCGGTGAAGTCACCAGTACCAGGGCACCGAGCACCACCCCGGATCCGGCACCCCAGACGATCGTGCGCCGGCCGATGCTTCGTGCCCCGACGGCATCGCCGGCTCCGAGGGCCCTCCCGACGAGGGCCTGCGCAGCGATGGCCACCGCGTCGAGGGCCAGGACCAACACCATCCAGATCTCGAAGGCGATCTCGTGGGCCGCCAGGTCATCGGGTCCGATCCGCGAGGCGACCGCGAGGGTGATGGTGAGCCCGCTTCGCAGGGCGACGGTTCGGATGAACAGGTCGACCCCGTCGCCGGCCAGCCGGAACATGGCCTTGTGGTCGGGCCGGAGGTCGACCTGATGTTCGCTCACCGCCCGGCGGATCCAGTGGACGTAGGTGGCGGCCGAGATGAACTGGGCGGCGACCGTGGTGAGCGCCGAGGCGGCGATCCCGAACCCGAACCCGTAGATGAGGACGATCTCGGCCACCAGATTGAATCCGGCCGTGCCGACCGCGACGAGCAACGGTCGTCGGGTGTCCTGCTGGCCCCTGAGGTAGCCGACACCGGCCAGACTCACCAACAACGCCGGCACTCCGAGCAGGCTGTAGCGCAGGTAGATGAGGGCGTTGGTGCGGATGGTCCCTTCCCCGCCCATCACGGTGACGAGTGGCCCCGACAGGATCAGGATCACGATCGACAACACCACCCCGATCAGCAGTGCCAGCCATACGCTCTGAACCGCCTGGTGAGCGGCCCGTCGACGCTCGCCCGCGCCGAGCAGCCGGGCCACGGCCGAGGTGGTTCCGTAGGCGAGGAAGATGAAGATGGCGTGGCCGATCAACAACAGCGACGAGGCGAGGGCGAGACCTCCGAGCTGGTCGGTACCGAGCCGCCCGACGACCGCCGTGTCGGCCAGCACATAGAGCGGTTCAGCCACGAGCGCTCCGAGCGACGGCAGCGCCAACCGGAGGATCTCACGGTCATCGGTGCCCCAAGCCCACATCCGGGTGCGCGCCGTCGATTCCATCGCCGCAGCGTAGACACGGTGTCCCGTCAGGGGATGCCCGAAGTCACACCGCTACTCTCGGATGGCCGACATCCGTCACATCACCATGCTCGATACACCAACCGATTCCGTGCAGCCGCCTCCCGACGGCACGACCGGCGGGGAACGCCGCCTCGTCGGCCCCGGCATCCACATTCCGGCGCTCGACGGACTGCGGGGTTTCGCGGTGGTGGCCGTGGTGGCTTACCACCTCTGGCCCGACGCGGTGCCCGGTGGATGGCTCGGGGTCAGCCTGTTCTTCACACTTTCCGGGTTCCTGGTGGTAGGCCTGCTCGATGACGAGCTGTCGGGTGGCTCACTCGACCTGACGCGGTTCTACCGGCGACGGGTGAGGCGGCTCCTTCCTGTGGGTCTGCTCACCGTCGCGGCCGTGGTCCTGATCACATCGTTCAGCGAGCCGGACTCGGCCCAACGGGTGGCGGTCGACGGCTTCTGGGCGGTACTCAACAGCGCCAACTGGCGTCAGATGCTCGGCTCCGACGGTTACGGGGCAATTTTCGACCAGACCGTGAGGCCGCTTGCCCACATGTGGTCCCTGTCGATCGAGGAACAGTTCTATCTCACCGTTCCACTGTTGATCGCGTGGACCAGACGACCGGTCATGATCGTCGCGGCGGGCGCCGGCATGGCCGTCCTGGGTCAGGTGATCTGGTGGGGATCGGTCGATTCGTATTTCGCCAGCCCGGTACGCGCCGCGGAGATCGTGGCGGGAGCCGCACTGGCGCTCGTCGTCCGTCGCCGGCCGGGCCTGGTGGCGGTGGCGAGATTCTGGCCGGTGGCGGTGATCCTCGGGGTCTTGGCGGTGCTGACGGTGGGAGAGTCGTCATCGCTGGTCTTCCACGGATTGCCGGCGGTCATCGCCGTGGTATGGGTTGTGCTGGTGGCGGCGTGCCTCAGGCCCGGCGGCTACTCGCGGGTGATGTCGATGGGTATCTGGAGGTGGCTGGGTCTGCGGTCGTACGCGATCTACCTGTTTCATTGGCCGCTGAGGGCGCTCACCGACCTGAATCCGGTCGTGATCATCGTCATCACCCTGGTGCTCTCCGAGGTGTCGTACCGGCTGCTCGAGAACCCGATTCGAAGGGGTCGGCGGGTCGCTCGACCGCTGGTGACCCTGGTCGGTTCCGGCCTGGCGCTGGTGGCGGTCACCGGCACCCTGAGTCTGGTGCTCACCCGGCCACTCGGCCTCGCCGACGCTGCCGAAGCCGCCTCCCTACCGGAATGGGTCACGACCACCTCCGCCCCCACTGCCGTCGCGACCACCACGGGAGCGGCCTTGCCCGTGGTCGCCGCCGAGATCAGGACCTCGACCACCTCGACCTCGACCACCACGACACTGCGCCCGATCCCCGATGTTCCGGTGGTGGCGGTGATGGGCGACTCCACCGCGACCCAGATCGCGGCCGGGCTGCGGGCCTACGGCGACGACACCCATGAGATTGCGGTGATCGACGGATCGGTGTCCGGATGCTCGGCTCTGATCGACCCGCTCACCAACTGGCGCACCTACAAGCTCACCTACGGCTACCTCGGCGAGTTCACCTTCAAGGAGCCGTGCCGCATCGGTATCGGCGACCTGCCCGCGGTGCCGGATCTGGTGCTGATGATCGACGACGGTTCGGTGCTCGCCGACCATCAGCGTCCCGACGGCACCTGGGCTTCGGTGCTCGACCCCGATCTGATGACCGACCTCCGGCGGGTGTACGAGGCCAGAATCGCCGAGACGAGGGCGGTCGGCGGCGTGCTGGTACTCACCACCGCCCCACAGATCCTCGACCCGTCGGGCCGGGGACTGTTCGGCGACATGGCCGACCCGGCGCGTCTTGCCGTCTACAACTCGTTCGTCAGGAATCTGGCGGCCACCGAGCCCGACGTCGCATTGTTCGATCTGGGGTCGATCCTCGATGCCTCCGGTTCCGACGGCGTCTATGCGCGCTCCGATGGCCTCCATGTTGATCTCGACGCCGCCGAGCCGCTGGCCGCCGACGTGATCGCGCCGCTCGTCGACTCATGGCTGCGATACCCGGATGGTTGATTTCGCCGGGTGGCGACTCGGCGTTGTCAAACACGATCGCGACCGGCCATAATTGGTGACCGTGAACAGCGCCGCCGAAATCCTTCTCGTAGTAGGTATTCGTTAGCGCACGTTCGCGACCCGAGTCGACCGTGCGCCACGACCTCCCAGCGGGAGGTCGTTTCGTGTTTTCTGCCGACTCCACCCCGATCCGGAGCATCATCATGACCACGCACAACCCCAAGCCAGGTGAATCCATCAACGGTGGCGAGGCGCTCGTACGAGCACTTGAGCTCGAAGGGGTCGATGTGGTGTTCGGGCTTCCCGGAGGCGCCACGCTGCCGATCTACGACCCGATTCTCGAGTCGACGATGCGACATATCCTGGTTCGGCACGAGCAGGGCGCCGGCCACATGGCCCAGGGATACGCCCACGCCACGGGCCGGCCGGGGGTCGCCCTCGTCACCAGCGGTCCTGGTGCCACCAACATTGTCACTCCGCTGTGCGATGCCCAGATCGACTCGATCCCGATGGTTTGCATAACCGGTCAGGTCCCCTACGCGGCGATCGGCACCGATGCGTTCCAGGAATGCGACACCACGGGCATCACGATGGCGGCAACCAAGCACAACTTCCTGGTCTCCGAAGCGGCCGACATCCCGAGGATCGTCCACGAGGCGTTCCACATCGCCACCACCGGCCGTCCGGGTCCGGTGCTGATCGACGTCCCCAAGGACATCGTCGATGCCAACAATCCCCGCTCGGCCATGCAGTGGTATCAGGCCGGCGACGCCGACATGGAACTCCCCGGCTATCACCCGGCCGGAGCCGGCGACCGAGAGGCGATCATGGCCGCGGCCGAGCTGATTCGTCAGGCGGAGCGCCCGGTGCTCTACGTAGGTGGCGGCATCCTCAAGGCCAGGGCCGCCGAGTCTCTGCTCGAGCTGGCCGAACTCACCGGCATTCCGGTGGTCACCACACTGATGGCGCGGGGTGCGTTCCCCGACAGCCATGAGCTGTGCCTCGGTATGCCGGGCATGCACGGCAACTACACCGCCGTCACCGCCATGCAGCAGGCCGATCTGCTGATTTCGCTCGGGGCGCGGTTCGACGATCGTGTCACCGGTCGGCTCGACGGATTCGCGCCCGACGCCAAGGTCGTCCACGTCGACATAGACGAGGCCGAGATCGGCAAGGTCCGGGCGGTCGACGTCGGGGTCAGGGGCGACTGCAAGCTGGTGATCGACGCGCTGATCGAGTGCTTGGCCGAACTCGGCGGGCCCGATGCCCAAGCTGACCGAAGCGCATGGCGTTCCAAGGTCTCGGGATGGCAGGAGAAATACCCGTTGTTCTACGAGCAGTCGCGGCCCGGTGATTTACTGAAACCCCAGTACGTCGTCGAGCAACTCTGCGACTTGAACCCGGCCGACACGATCGTGGCATCCGGGGTGGGGCAGCATCAGATGTATGCCAGTAACTTCTGGAAGTTCGACCATCCGTACACGTGGATCAACTCCGGTGGACTGGGCACCATGGGTTTCTCCATCCCGGCCGCCATCGGGGCCAAGGTGGGCATGCCCGATCGTCGGGTCTGGGCCATCGACGGCGACGGTTGTTTCCAGATGACCGCCCAGGAGCTGGTCACCGCGTCGGTCGAGCAGATTCCGATCAAGGTGGCGCTTCTCAACAACGGTTATCTCGGCATGGTCAGGCAGTGGCAGGACCTGTTCTACGAGAAGCGGTTCAGCGGCGTCGAGCTCGGCCCCGACGTACCCAACTACGTGAAGTGGGCCGAGGCCATGGGTTGCGTAGGGATTCGGGTCGACTCGCCCGAGGAGGTCGCTCCCGCCATCGCCAAGGCCAATGAGATCGACGACCGACCGGTGGTCGTCGAGTTCCGCACCGACCCCGAGGAAAACGTCTTCCCGATGGTCCCGTCGGGCCACACCAACTCCGATGTGGTCGTCCATCCTGCGCAGCGGGGAGAGTGAAGATGCCCAACAACAGATTCCACACCATCGTCACCACCGTCGAGAACAAGCCGGGGGTGCTGGCACGGGTGGCCGGGTTGTTCTCGCGGCGGGGCTTCAACATCGAGTCGTTGGCCGTCGCCCCGACCGATGACGAGAGGTTCAGCCGCATCACCTTCACGGTCGACGTCGAGTCGGCACCGCTCGAACAGGTCGTCAATCAGCTCGACAAGTTGATCAACGTGGTCAGCATCCGTGAGCTCGATCCGAGGTCGTCCGTCAGCCGTGAACTGATGCTGGTCACGGTGTCGGTCAGCGACGGGCACCGGAGCCGAATCCTCGCTCATGTCGATGATTTCCGGGCCTACGTACTCAACGAGAACTCGTCGGTGATGATGCTGTCACTTTCGGCCAGACCGACTCGATTGGACGATTTCGAGGAAGTGCTACGGCCCTACGGCATAGTCGAACTCCAGCGAACCGGTCGGGTGGCCCTACCGAGTCTCACGGACGAGGCCTGACCCCATCACGCAGCGAAACTCACCCGAACCCGCGATCCCAACCCTCAGACAAGAACGGAAAGGTGCCAGCCGTGGCAAACATCTACTACGAAAAAGACGCCGACAGATCGGTCATCACCGACCGTAGGGTCGCGGTCCTGGGCTACGGGTCACAGGGCCACGCTCACGCCCTCAACCTCAAGGAGTCGGGAATCGACATCAGGGTCGGCCTGCGTGATGGTTCGGCTTCCAAGGCCAAAGCCGAGGCGGCCGGTCTCAGTGTCCGATCGATCGCCAACGCCACCGCCGAGGCTGACCTGATCATGATGCTGATGCCCGACACCGAGATGGCCGCCATCTACGAAGAACACATCGCCCCCAACCTGAACGATGGCGACGCGCTCTTCTTCGCCCATGGCTTCAACATCAGGTTCGACCTCATCAGGCCGACGGCGGGTATCGACGTTTGCATGGTCGCCCCGAAGGGCCCGGGCCATCTGGTGCGCCGAACCTACACCGAGGGCGGAGGGGTGCCGTGTCTGATCGCGGTCGAGCAGAACCCCAGCGGCACGGCCAAGGAACTTGCTCTCGCCTATGCCGATGCCATCGGTGGTGCCCGCGCCGGCGTGATCGAGACCACCTTCACCGAGGAGACCGAGACCGATCTGTTCGGCGAGCAGGCGGTTCTGTGCGGTGGCGTCACCGCGCTGGTCCAGGCCGGATTCGAGACGCTCACCGACGCCGGCTACCAGCCCGAGATCGCCTATTTCGAATGCCTCCACGAGCTGAAGCTCATCGTCGACCTCATGTACGAAGAGGGCATCGCCGGTATGCGCTACTCGGTGTCCGACACGGCCGAATACGGTGACCTCACTCGTGGCCCGCGCATCATCAACGACGCCGTCAAAGCCGAGATGCGCCAGATCCTCTCCGAGATCCAGAGTGGTAGGTTCGCCGAGGAGTGGGTGGCCGAGTCACGGGCCGGTCGACCCAACTTCCACGCCCTCGAAGCGGCCGGTCACGACACGCTGGTCGAGAAGGTCGGCAAGGAGTTGCGCCGGATGATGCCGTGGATCTCGGCCGGCAAGACGTCGGTCACCGAGACTTCGGGTGGTCAGGGCTGACCCGGGTCGTCCTGGGTCACGGCGGATCTCATTGATGTAGTCATATCGAATGATTGACATGACTACATGGAAGTCGGTGTCCGAGAACTGAAGGCCAAGCTGTCGGAATACCTCGGTCGCGCCGCGGCCGGCGGACAGGTAGTGGTCACCGACCGGGGCACCCCCATCGCCCGCATCGTGAGCTTCTCGGCCGGCTCGGCGGTCGAACGCGGCATCGAGGAGGGTTGGATCGAGCCGGCGCGTCGCCCCCACCTCGAGCCCGTGACGCGCCATCGGTCGACCCGGTCCGTTCTCGACGTGCTCGACGAGGACCGCGGGTGACGCTCTACGTCGACTCGAGCGCCCTTCTCAAGCGCTACATCGACGAGCACGATTCGGCTCTGGCCGTCGACGCAATGACCACCGATCCGGTGTTGGTCACATCGCGTGTCACAGAGATCGAGGTGCGACGAAACCTCACCCGGCTGCTCGACGGTTCGCCACTCACCGATGCCCGGCGTCACTTCGCCACCGACCTCGATACCTTCGCGCTCGTGGCCATCGACGCGATCACCTGCGGGGAGGCCGCCCGGATAGCCGAGCAGACTCTCTGCCGAGCACTCGACGCGATCCATCTGGCGTCGGCCCTGAGGGCCGGCTCGGGCACGAGCCTGCTGACGTTCGACCATCGGCAGGCCCAAGCCGCCCGCAGCCTGGGGATGGCGGTCCGCGGAGCGTAGGTGGAGTCCCCTGACTGCGAGCGTCGGTCAGGTGGTGATCACGAGCTTGCCGGTCGCGGTTCCGGCCTCCATGTCGGCGTGTGCTTGACGGATCTCGTCGAGGTCGTAGCAACGCTGTATCGGAACCGTGGCCCGTCCGGCCGTCACGTCGTCGAGAAACTGCTGGAGGACATCGGGCGGAAGGTCGCCGGCGTCACCGCCGTAGGCGGTGAGTCGCACACCCCTCGGGATGTAATCGATCGGGTAGAAGTCCTGCACCGTCCATTCGTTCGAGAGCATGCCGGTGAAGCAGACCACGCCATGCAGGCGTGTGCAGCGCAGGGTGTCCGCCAGAGTGGGCGTGCCGATGAGCTCGAGGGCGGTGTCGACCCCATCGGGCACGATGGAGCGGACCTGCGGGGCGATCGTACCATCGTCGATGATCACGTGGTCGACCCCGATGGAGTGCAGCGCATCGGCCTTGGCGGGACTGCGAGTCGTGGACAGCACCGTCATGTCGTTCCGCTTGGCCAATACCGCGGTGGTCATACCGACCGACGAGGTGCCTCCGCGCACGAGGATCGACTGCCCCGGTCGGGCATCGAGGCCCACGGTGAGTGAGCCGTACGCGGTCTGCAGCATCTCGGGCACCGCGCCGAGCGTGGCCCAGGGGAGGCTGCTGGTGAAGGCCACGACCTGGGCAACGGGAACCGACGTGTACCCGGCGTAACCGCCGTCGAATACCCGGCCCATCCCGCCCATCATTGCCATGACCTGTCGGCCGATCTCGAACTCACCGCCCGGGCAGGCGGCGACGACGCCGGTGGCCTCGATGCCGAGCACCCGGGGGAACGTGACACCGTCGGCCAGCCCCAGCCGGGTGTGGAGCTCGGATCGGTTGAGCCCGAACGCCTTGATCTCGATGAGCACCCAGCCGTCGGGTGGGGTCGGCACGGGGATCTCCCGGATGGTGAGCGCCTCGGGTGGCCCGGGGGCGTCGAGCACGACGGCCCGCATGGTGGCGGGCATCAGGGGAAGAGACTGCCCACCGCGTCGAGGATCAGCCAGCCCGCAACCAGAAGGATCGGTCCGGCGAACGACGTCAGGACGACCACCGTTGCCCATCGTACCCATCGCGGGCGGTCGGCGAAGCGGTGCATGTGGAAGATGGAATCGAGCATGTCGGCTTCGGGGTCCGGCGCCCGGTCGTCGGTGAGCAGGGATATGGCGATATCGGCCACCTCGTCGCGCACGGCAACCCGAAAGCCGCGCTCCACCACATGGTGAGGGGCAATGCTGTATGAGGGGTCGCCGAGCACGGTCGACTCGTAGCCGGCTTCGAGTAGCAGCGCCGACGCGAGGTCGGCCCCGAGTCGGCTGGGATACTCGCCGACGATGCTCATACCCGGTAACGGCTGCACCGCTACATCATGCACGCGCCCGCTCCCTTGTGCAGGTCGACAGGTGAGTAGATTGCGAAACATCGACGAAGGAGGAGCCATGAGTTTCGAGATCCAGATCGACGGCATCAGCGAGGGTGAGCCGATTCCGTCGAGATTCGCGTTCTGCGCCGGCGATGGAATGGGCGACAATAGGAGCCCGGCGATCTCGTGGTCGGGGGCGCCGGATGGCACCAAGTCGTTCGTGATCACCTGCGTCGACCCCGACTGTCCGTCGGAGGGTACTGATGTCAACGTCGAGGGACGAACGGTTCGGGCGAGCCTGCCCCGGGTTGAGTTTACCCACTGGCTGCTGGCCGACATCCCGGCAACGTGTTCGGGGCTCGATGAGGGTGCTGACGGCGACGGCATCGTGGCCAAGGGCAAGTCGGCCGAGGGTGGCGCCGGCGGAGGTCGGCGTGGCCGCAACAGCTACACCGGATGGTTCGAGGGCGACCCTGACATGGGTGGCACCTACTGCGGCTACGACGGACCGTGCCCCCCGTCCAACGACGAGATCGTCCACCACTACCTCTATTCGGTTCACGCCCTCGATACCGCATCCACGGGACTCGACGGCGGCTTCGACCTCGGCGAATTGCGAGCCGCCATCGGGGGCCATGTGCTGGCTTCGGCATCGGTGACCGGTACCTACACGTTGAACCCCGCGCTGGACTGAACGTGGCCGCAGCCATCGAGGTCCGAGACCTCGTCAAGACCTACGGCCCGGCGCGCGCCGTGGACGGCGTGTCGTTCTCGATCGACGAGGGCGAGGTGTTCGCGTTCCTGGGTCCGAACGGCGCCGGCAAGACCACCACGATCGAGATCCTCGAGGGTCATCGTGAACGAACCTCGGGTGAGGTGTCGGTGCTCGGCTTCGATCCGGCCACCGGTGGACGCAAGATGCGTGACCGGTTCGGGATCGTGCTTCAGTCGTCGGGAATCGACCGTGAGCTCACGGTCCGCGAGGTGCTCGATCTCTACCGCTCCGCCTACACACACCGTCGTCCCGTCGATGAGGTGATCGGGATGGTCGGTCTCGAGGGCAAGGCCGACGACCGTGTCGCCACACTGTCGGGCGGACAGAAGCGCCGGGTCGACCTCGCCCTCGGATTGGTGGGCGACCCCGATCTGATCTTTCTCGACGAGCCAACCACCGGTTTCGACCCGGGCGCCCGGCGCCGCAGCTGGGAGCTGATCGACAATCTCGCCGGTCTCGGTCGCACGGTCGTGCTCACCACCCACTACCTCGACGAGGCCGAACATCTCGCCAACCGGGTGGCGGTGCTCAATGGCGGTCGCATCGTCGCGGCCGGTACCCCCGCCGAACTGCGCGACGCCGCGTCGACCGAGACGTCGATCACCTTCCGCTTGCCCACCGTAGACAGCCCGCTCGGTGATCTGCTCGGTTCGCTCACCGGCCGCGTCACCGGTCGTTCGCGCGAGATCGAGATCGTCACGCCCGCCCCCACCGCCGACCTGGCCCACATCACGTCATGGGCGGTGCGGCGCGGTATTGAACTCGAAGGACTCACCGTGAGCAAAGGCGATCTCGAAGACGCCTACCTGGGCCTGCTGGCCGACGAACAAACAGACGTCGAATGAACGAACGCGTTCCCGTGATCCCGATGCTCTGGCGTCAGACCCGCGCCCAGAACCGGGCCTTCTGGCGGGTTCCGATCGGGGCGTTCTTCACCTTGGGTCTCCCACTGATCATGCTGGTGCTGTTCGTGGCGCTGTTCGGGAACGACACCCTCGACAGCACCTATGGCAACATCAAGACGGCACAGTTCTACGCTCCCGGACTTGCCGTGTTCGCGGCGGCGTCGGCGACCTACACCAACATCGGCATGAACCTCTCGATGCGCCGCGACGAGGGGATTCTCAAGCGGGTTCGTGGCACGCCGCTGCCACCGTGGATCTACCTCGCCGGCGTGGTGTTGTCGGGCGTGTGGATCGCTCTGGTGTCCACCGTGGTGATGATGGGGATCGGTGTGTTCGCCTACGACGTCAACATTGAGGCGGCCAAGATGCCGGCCGCGGCGCTGTCGTTCCTCGTCGGCACGATCACCTTCGCGTTGCTCGGGGTGGCGCTCGCCGCAGTGGCCAAGTCGGCGTCGGCCGCCCCCGGCATCGCCAACTCGACGATCCTGCCGCTGGCTTTCGTGTCGCAGGTTTTCATCAGTCTCGGCGAGTCACGTGACGTTCCCGGATGGCTGAATCTGGTCGGCAACATCTTTCCGCTCAAGCACTTTGCCCTGTCGTTCGGCCAGGCCATGAGCCCGTTCAGCAAGGCCCCGGCGTTCGAATGGGGCCACCTCGGGGTAATGGCGATCTGGGCGGCGATCGGCGGGCTGGTGGCGTGGAGGAAGTTCGGCTGGGATCCGGTGCCCGGCGCGTCCAGCCGGCGGGCGAGGCGGGCCAATCGGGCCGCCGTCGGCTGAAGCGGTCAGGGCGCCGTGGTGGTGGCCGGGCCACCGCCGCGTCTCGGGACGACCGTCGGTTCCGGTACCGACATCGGATTGGCCGCCGGCAGTTCGTCCTCCATCCGGTAGAGGAATCGCGACTGCGGTAGATTCGAGTCCGTCGGGCCTTGGCTCATGGCGACCTTACGGATCCAGGCGCCGGGGTCGCCGTAATCGGAGATCGAGTCCCGGCGCCGATGGGCTTCGAGTGGCACATCGTGCGCCAACTCCTCCGCGGCACCCTGGCTGTCGGAGAGTGTGCAGATCGGTGCGACGACCGGCCGGTACCCATGGCGGTACCGATCGTCGAAGCCGGCCGTCTCGGCGGATTTGATCATGGTGACCCGCCCATACTTGCCGGTTTCCGTCTGTTCGGCACCCATGGAAGTCTCACGCAGAACTCCCGTCGCCGGGTTGACATGGTCGAAAAGATTGGCGGCGGGGGGATTTTTCGGTGTCGGTGCCCAGTCGGTTGGAGGATGTTGCAGGCGGTGTCACGGTCGGTGACTCGATGTTCGGGTCGTGCGGCCAACCGGATCGCGAGGTGGGCCGAGGCTCTCGTTTCGATGCCCAACGCCGCGGCCGGGTTGACAGCCGAAGATTCCGGCCGAGACCATCGACGCCTTGGCACGGGCCCCCGAAGACGATCTCTTCCCGAGCGGTCGGTGAGGACTCCGGGCTGTTGGCTGCGGTGGCGTCTCGGCCCGCGGATCTCGCCATCCGTGTGGTTCGCCAACACCGACCGGACAACCACCGGCGCCACCGCCGGAAGATCACCCTGACCGAAGAGCACGGCTACGGCCCGGCAGCGCGGTGGCCGGTGCTACGCCTCGGAGTACTCGCCGGCCATCCATTTGTCGCGCAATACGTACTTCTGGATCTTGCCGGAGCCGGTGAGCGGGAACTCGTCGACCCAGATCCAGTGGGCGGGGGTCTTCTGGGGCGACAGAATCTCGCGGAGATGATCGAACAGTCGCTGGCGGTTGGGTTCCACACCGGCCGCCGGACGAATGAAGGCGCCGACAACTTCGCCGAACCGTTCGTCGGGCAGTCCCACGACGGCCACTTCGGCCACGTCGGGATGCGCGAACAGATTCTCCTCGATCTCACGTGGGTAGATGTTCTCGCCGCCCCGGATGATCATGTCCTTGAGCCGACCCTCGACCGTGCAGTAACCCCGCTCGTCCATCACACACAGGTCGCCGGTTTGAAGCCACCCGTCGGGGGTGATCGCCTCGGCGGTGGCCTCGGGCATCTCGTGGTAGCCGAGCATGACGTGGTAGCCGCGGGTGAGATATTCGCCGGTCGCGCCTATCGGCAGGGTGGCCCCGGTGTCGGGGTCGACGATCTTGATCTCGACGTTGGGCATGGCCACGCCAACAGTGTCGGCCTTGTCCTCGATCGAGTCGGACGGGCGGGTCATCGATGCCACGGGTGAGCATTCGGTCTGGCCGAAGACGATCAGGAAATCGACGCCCAGTGAGTCCTCGATACGCCGCACGAGCGCGGCCGGCACGGTCGACCCGCCCGACACGACATGTCGCATCGACGACGTGTCCCGGGTCTCGAAGTCGGGATGTTCCATGAGGGCCACGAGCATGGTCGGCACGGCTCCCATCATTTCGGCGTGCTCGGTCTCGATCAGTTCGAGTACGAGCGCCGGGTCGAACAGCAGGACCGGTATGTGTGTACCGGCCATCGCCACCGTGCCCAGTGCTCCGAGCACGCATCCGCCGGTGTGGAACAGCGGCATCGGGTTGATCCAGACGACTCCACCGTCGCGGGCTCCGGCCCGGAGCGCGGTGTGGGTGGCGTTGTTGGTGATGCCCCGATGGCGGAGCAGCGCCCCTTTGGGGAACCCGGTCGTACCCGAGGTGTACTGAATCTGCGCCGGATCGTCGGGACCGACCTCCGGCAGGTCGATGTCCTTGTCGCCCGAGGCGAGGAATTCGGCCCACTCGTCGAAGCGCACCACCTCGCGTAGATGCTCGAGCTCGGGGCGGACCGATTCGAGGCTCGAGAGCATGGCGTTGCCGCGGAACTCCGGAAGGACAAAACATCCGACCGCCTTCGATTGGGTGAGGATGTACTCGAGTTCCTGGGCTCGGAACGACGGGTTGACGGTGACGAGGACGAGGCCCGCCAGGGCGGCACCGAACTCGAGGATCACCCATTCGGCGATGTTCGGGGCCCAGACCGCCACATGCTCGCCCGGCTCGAAACGCCTCAGTAGGGCGCGGGCACACTGCTCGGCGTCGGTCAGCAACTCCGTGTAGGTCCATCGTCGGCGGGCGTCGGGATCGTGAACTCCCGCCACCAGGGCACAACGTTCGGGCGCCAGATCTGCGGCCCGACGCAGCAGGCCGCCGACCGTCTGTTCTTCGACCGGGGTCTCGTTGACCGCCGGCCAGTACGACTCGGTCAGCGGAACAACGACCTCCTCGACGCTCCTAGGTGCACCCATGCTCGTCCTCCTGTGCCGGTTTGTGGCCGCAATCGTGGCAGCTCACGGGCCTACCGCGCCAGATCGGGGCGGTTGTTGATCGGAGTATCGGCGAAACGGCCTCTGACCAGCCTCGGGGCTAGCCTCCGGCCATGGACGCATACAACGAGTTCGCGATGTTCCACGAGAACGCCGAGGAATACGGCATCGTCCTCGATGGTCCGCCGGTGGTCAGGCGCGAGAACGTGTCGCTGGCTTCGGGGCGCTCGTTGTCGGTGTTGGTGTGGGGTACCTCGCCGCCGGAGTTGGTGTTGATCCACGGCGGTGCACAGAACGCCCACACCTGGGACACCGTTGCCCTGGCGCTGGGCCGTTCGCTGGTGGCGATCGACCTGCCCGGTCACGGCCACTCCGACCACCGGATCGGTCATGACTACACGCCGACGAACATGGCCGACGACATCGCCGTGGCGGTCGAGAAACTCGCCCCCGATGCCGAGGCCGTCATCGGCATGTCGCTTGGCGGCGTGACCGCGATCTGCCTGG
Source organism: Acidimicrobiia bacterium (assembly GCA_003231645.1). Lineage (GTDB taxonomy): Bacteria > Actinomycetota > Acidimicrobiia > Acidimicrobiales > Aldehydirespiratoraceae > SZUA-87. The sequence goes on from QIIW01000132.1 coordinate 49,574, forward strand.
CCGCCGACCACCCCGAACTGGTTCGTCGACTCGGTGTCGTCGATGTCACCCCCGGCACCGATCACGCCAAGGCCGAACCGATCATCGCCTTCGTCGACGGCCCCGAGTACTTCGCCGACTTCGATGAGATCCTCGGTCGGACCATCGAGTTCAACAAGGGACGTAGCGAGCAGTCCTTGCGCCGCGGGGTGCTCCACAATGCCCTCGAACTCCCCGATGGTCGTTGGACATGGCGCTGGGACCGTATTCGTGAACGCAACGCCGACGGGATCGAGGTCCCGTCGTTCACCGACCTGTGGGCCAAGGTCGACTTGGTGCGGGTGCCGATCACTCTCTGGCAGGGAGGCAAGTGGAGCGTGGTCGGAGACGAGGATGTCGAGGAGTGGATGAGGCGACGCCCCGACACCATCCACATCGTGGTGGACGGCGCCGGACACTCGATCCAGGGCGACAAGCCGGTCGAGTTGGCCGGCCTGATCGAGGACCTGCTGGCCCGCTGAGCCGCTGACGGCCCGCGGTCGGATGCCACGGTCCGTGGATCAGATGTCGTCGATGATGTGGAACGTCTCGGCCAGTTCGACGCCGGCCAGTCGGCCGACGTCGCGGCACTCGGTGAAGATCCGGCGGCCGAAGTCGGCGGCCTGATGGTCCCGCGCGTCGATGTCGGTCCCATCGATGTCGATCCGCATCGTGGTTTCGAACTGGCTCTCGTGGGCCAGCAGGGCGGCGACCTTGGCGCCGACGTGACGGGGTGCCAGCGACTCGGCGTGGTCGGCCCCGTCGGTCTCGAACAACAGGATGGCATCGGGTCGGTGAGCTTCGATGCCGTGCTCGGGAAAGTAGTGCGGGTCGCGGGCCGCTACCACGCCCTCGACCGCGAGTCGGCCGGCGGCGCGGTGATCGGGGTGGATCCGCCAGCGTTTCCACGGGTCGTGGCCCAGCACTACCCGGGGCTTGAGCTCGCGGATCACCCGAGCCACCTCGCCTCGTAGCTCGAGGCCGTGGCCGAGCTCACCGTCGACCTGGCTCAGGAACCGCACCTCACCGATGGATCCGAGCCGGCGGGCCGCCTCACGCTGCTCGGCCTGCCGGAGCGCGACGAGCGCCTCGATGTCGCTCGATGCGTCCCACGATCCCTTCGATCCGTCGGTGCAGATCAGGTGATGGACGACCGTACCGGCCTCCGACCACTTGGCGAAGGTGGCTCCGCACTGGAACTCGACATCGTCGGGATGGGCGGCGATGGCCAGCACGACCTCGGGCACGGGCAGATCAACTCGCACTCTGGTCGGCCTCCAGGCTCGGTGGCCGGGGGGGCCGGGGCCCATCCGGCTCGACTTCGCCGGCCCGGGTCGGGATCGGCCGACCGGGCGGAGTGGCGCCGATCATGTTGCGCCAGCCGTCGGGTAGGTCGCCGGGATCGTCGACGTCCCATGCCAGAGCGGGGGCGTCGATCACGTCGACTCTCAGGCCCAGTCGCTCCGCCTCGGCGATGTGGGCGCGGAACGATCCGGGTCCGTAGGCGAACCCGAACCCGGCATCGGTCGGCACCGACATCACGTTGGAGCCGTCGCGGCGCCGATCCGGGGCGATGGCCAGGCCGGGGCCGTCGACGATCGTGACATCGTCGGCGAATGGCAGATCGGCATGGGCGATGATCGCGCGGTGGAACCCCTGAATCGAGGCGATCCGGACCGCGGTGGTGATCGAGTCGGTGAGCCCCGAGCGTCCGACCGCCATCGGCTCGGCCCCGGCCGAGCGCGCCCATTCGGCGACCTCGTCGTCGTCGGTCACGATCCACCCCCGGCCGCTTTCACCACGATCTCGGCCATGGCGACGGCGAGATCGTGGCGGTCATCGGCGGACAACTCATCGGCGAGACGCGACTTGGCATCATCGAACGACCTGATCGGGATCAGTACCACGGACTCGCGGCGATGGGGTACGGCGGGAGGCACGGCGGGATTCTACGGGAGCGGCGTCACCGGCGGTAGGAAGCTGTCGACCCGGGCCGGGTCACGCAGCGAGTCCTGGGAGAGGTAGACGCGATAGTTGAGCCGGAATGGTTGCCCCGGCTCGGTTGCCACCCAGTTCGACATGGGCACCTCACCCGGAGCGACCTTGTCGGGTGAAGCCGATGCGGGCACTGCCCGCGGCACATCGGGTCCGGCGTGGATGGTGATGCCTCCGTCTTCGTCGAAGCGCAACCCGGGGTTGCTCGACTGGACCGAGTAGCGGCCGTACTCGTTGGGTATGAGCGTGAAATCGGTGCCGTATCCGGTGATCGACCAGAACCCGAACCGCTCGGTGGGGGCCACCTGATCGGGTGAGAATC
>QIIW01000066.1 GCA_003231645.1 Acidimicrobiia bacterium
CTCGGCCAGATCGTCGGTCTGTCCAATGTGGCCGACACCGCCAAGGCGCTCGGGATCAGCACCGACATGTCCGAGCTACCGCTGTCAATGCCGCTCGGCCCTCTCGATGTCACGCCGCTCGACATGGCCACGGCGTACGCCACCTTCGCCAATGACGGCGTCCACGTCGACCCGATCTTCATCACCCGAGTGGAAGACCGTTCGGGAAAGGTCCTGTTCGAGAACAAGCCTCACTTGACCAGAGCCATCTCGATCCAGTCGGCCCGGCTTGTGACCGACGTGCTGGCGGCCAACGTGAGGGGAGGTACCGGCACCCGGGCTCGGCTGAAGGACCAGCCCGCGGCCGGGAAGACCGGCACCGCCCAGAATTTCGGCGATGCCTGGTTCGTGGGCTTCACCCCGCGACTGGCGACTGCGGTGTGGATGGGCAATCCCGACGGCCAGGTCCCGATGAGACGCGTGGCCGGCGTCGGCAATGTGACCGGTGGTTCCATACCGGCACGAATCTGGGGGGCCTTCAACAATGCCTACCACGCCGGCCTGCCCGTGTTGGAGTTCCACAAGCCCGAACCGACGCGCGCCGGCGTGATCCTCCGCACCGACTCCGACACCGTGAAGTACAAGGAAACGGCCAAGAGCCTCTGCGGTGACCCGGCGGCCGAGATCGACACCAACGGTGACGGTGTACCCGACGCCTGTCAGGATTCACAATTCGAATACGACCCCAATATCGGGATATGCCCGACCCTGCTCGAACCGGTCGATGTGGACGAAGATGGCAAGATCGACGCCTGCGTACCTCCGACCACCACAACGACGACCACCACGACGACGACGACCGTCCCCGGGGGTGGCACCGGTCTGACCACGATTCCGGGTACCACGACCATTCCCACCGCCACCACCACTCCGACCGGCACCACCACTACGGTTCCCGCAGCCCCCACCCCCTAGAAACAGACCATGAGCCCCACCCCATGAGCCTCGAGCAACTACTCCAGATCCAGTCGATCGACGTCGAGTCCAATCAACTTCGCCACCGTCGCAAGACGCTTGATCAGCGAGCCGAACTCGAGGTGGCCAGATCTCGACGAGTCGCGGAGCAGGCCATGATCGACGAGGTGGCGGCCGAGCGCGTCGATGCTGCGAGTCGGCAGCGTCGACTCGAGGACGAGGCACAGATCGTGGCGACCAAAGCGTCGGTCGATGAGTCCCGGCTCTACAACGGCGAGGTCACCGGAATGAAAGACCTCCAGGCACTCCAGGACGAGATCAAGGGCCTGAAAGCCCGGCAGGAGTCAATCGAGGACGAGGCCCTGTTGGCCATGGAGGAAGTCGAGACGCTCGGTGGTCGGGCCGCCAACATGGAGCAGTCGTGTTCGAGCCTCGATCAGCGGATTGCAATACTGGTCGAGGCGATCACGAAGTCGGAGGAGGAGATCGACGCTCGGCTCGCCGATCTCTCGATGCGGCGTGAGTCGGCGGTCGCCGAGACAGGCGAGACCATGCTGGCCGACTACGAACAACTGCGCCCCCGTTTCGGCTCGGCCACCGTCGTACGTTTCGACGGACGCAACTGCGTCGGTTGTCCGTCGATCATGCCGTCGGTCGAGGTCGACCGGCTCAGGCACGTCGACACCGGTGTCCTCGAGCACTGCAGCGAGTGCGGCCGCATGGTCGTCACCTGAGAACCGCCGACACGAGATTGGCCGGTATCCGACGTGTTCTTCTGGTTCGTGGCATCGGCCGTGTTGGTCGTGTTGTTCGCCACCCGTGGACGTCGCGTTCTGCGTCGGCAGTTGCCCGGTCTCCCGATCGGTTCGTTCGTCTTCCTGGTGGTGTCGGGCGCATGGACCCGCACTGTCCTGTTCTGGTGGCCCGTGGCCGGAATCGATGCGATCGCCCGGCGTCCGCTCCCGGAGTTCGACCGCCCGGTCGCGTTGTTGGTTCTCATGGAGACGGCGGGGTTCGTGGCGACCGTGTGGCTGGTGGCGAGGCTCCGACTCACCGAAGAAGGGAACCGCCGGCGCCTGCTCCACACCGGCCGTTTGCCCAGAGAGCATCTGCGATGAGCACGACGTGTTGATCATCGCCCGGCACGGTCGAACCCCGGAGAATGCGGCCGGACAACTACTCGGTAGGCGCGATCCCGCGCTCGACGAGGTGGGGCGACAGCAGGCGGCCGCGATTGCGGAGCTGGTCGCCCAGACCGCCGCCGGGTCGGTGGCGCGGCCTCTGCTGGTGGTTTCGAGCCCGCTGGTCCGGTGTCTGGAGACCGCTCAGGCGGTCTGCGAACGAATCGAGCGCCGCGCCGAGGGTCCGCCGGAGGTGTCGGTCGACCGGAGATTGATCGAGGTCGACTACGGCGAACTGGAGGGTATGGCGGTGGGAGATGTGCCGGTTCCGATCCGGAAACGTTGGAGGGCCGACCCGTCCTGGGCCCCCGCGGGCGGCGAGAGCCTGCTCGATGTCTTCGAACGCGTATCGGCGGCGCTCGATGATCTCTCGGCTCGGTCGTGCGGCCCCGGGTCAGGCGTCGAGCCCGACGGTGGTTCCGACATCGTGATCGTCACCCACGTGTCGCCGATCAAGGCGGCTGTCGGGTGGGCATTGGGCGTCGGGCCCGAGATCTCCTGGCGGTGTCACGTGGCCCAGGCGTCCGTGCATCGGATCGATCCGGCCGGGGGAACACCCAGGTTGATGAGCTTCAACGAGACGCACCACCTCGCCCCCTGATTCGGCCTCCGCAGTGTCGTCCGGTCGCCCGCGTGCGTCGGATTTCGGACCGTTGGTGGTGGTCCGAACGGCCCGATCGCGTTCGACATTGGACCTACGGTCTCTGTCCCGTAGAGTCGGTGCTGGTTCCGGCACCCGGCGGTGGGTCGGGTGCGCCACATTCGGCGGAGGTCGTCATGGCAAAGCGAGCACACGAGGCGTGCATGGATCGGGCGGAATACGGCGATCTCATGAGAGAGGCCCACTCGCTCATACTCGAGCGACTCGAGTCCGGCCGTTGCGCGGCCCACGTGTCTCAGAGACGGCTGGCAGCGGTGATAGGTGTGAACCGTGAGGCGATGCGGGACCGACTGTCGGGACGAACTCAGGTGAAGGCCCACGAATTGGCAGCTTTGGCGGCGTTCCTGGAGATCGAGATCAGCGAGTTCTTCGCCGTGGGTGCCCTGAGTCGATGAGATCGGCTTGACGTCACGATGGGTCGTCCCCGAAGACGAGATCGAGGTCCATTTCGTGGCCTCGGGGGGGCCCGGTGGCCAGCACGCCAACCGATCCAATACCAAGGTCGATGCGGTGTTTCGCCTCGCCGAGTCTCCGACGATGCCCGATCATCTCCGCGAACGGGTGATGCGAAAACTCGGTCCGGTGGTCCGGGTGGTGGTCGACGACGAGCGCTCTCAGTTTCGCAACCGGCAACTGGCGTTGGAGAGGATCAGGGAACGGGTTCATCGGGCCGGTCTGGTCGAGAAACAGAGAAGAGCCACCCGTCCCACGCGGGGCAGCCGGCTGCGCCGCGTTCAGGAGAAGAAGCGGCGTGGCGAGACCAAGAAGCTGAGACGGCGACCATCCACCGACGACTGAAGATGGTGGTGGCGAGGAGTCGGCCGATAGGCGGGATTCTGTTCCGGGGTCCGTTTCCGGGTTCCCCTTCGGTGACTATCCATCTGGGCGGTCTACCTGGGAGTGTCTGCGGACGGACCGCCCTCTCCCTGCTTGACCTTGCTCCGGGTGGGGTTTACCGAGCCGTCCCGGTCGCCCGGGACGCTGGTGCGCTCTTACCGCACCGTTTCACCCTTACCGGTGGCACCTCTTGGCGCTATCGGCGGTCTGTTCTCTGTGGCACTTTCCTGCAAGTCACCTCGACTGGCTTCGCCAGCACCCTGTCCTGCGGAGTCCCGACCTTCCTCGACCCACGGATGTGGGCCGCAGTCACCTGGCCGGCTTCCCCGCCACCACTGACAAGTGTGCCGCGGCGAGCCCCGAACCACGCACCGATCACACCGATGGACGCGGCCAGAAGCGCGTTGAACGCGAGGGCACCGATCGGGACGCTGTCGCCGTTCACCAGGCGTCTGATGATGCCGATGGTCTGCAGCACCGCGAACGCCCACACGGTCGCGGCTGCTCCGTGGACGAAGGCGGTCGAGGGATGCTGTCGGCCGGCCAGCGCCCCGCCCAGGAGGTAGCCGGCGATGATCATCAGATAGAGGCCCAACGACCACACCGACGAGTTGTCGTTGTGAGCGACCAACGCGTTGATGATCGCGGCAGGTCCGGTGAGAAGAAGGGTCATCATCGCTCCGGCGGCGACGACGTTGAGATCGAGTTGGGAGATCACGGCGTGGCTGTCGGACTCGCCGGTTGGTGACCCGTCGATCGTACCGCCGCCCGGATTTCTCCCCGGAAACTCCCGGAATTCCTCTCAACTAATCAACAATCATTGTTGATAACGGCTATGGTGCGAGCGTGAGATCACCGGAGGCGCTCGCTCAGCGATTCAGGGAAGCCAATCTCAAGGTCACACCGCAGCGCATGGCGGTGTTCGAGGTCCTGGGCACCGGACCCGGCCACCCCGCGGCCGAACAGATCCACCGTTCGGTGGTCGAGAAGCTTCCGAACGTGTCGTTGCGTACCGTCTACCAGGTACTTCGCGAACTCTCCGAGCTCGGCGAGCTGGTGATGCTCGATCTTGGCACCGGTGCTGTCCGCTACGACCACAATCTCACTCAACACCATCATCTGGTGTGTGACGAATGTGGTGCGGTCGTCGACATCCCGGCCCATCTCACTGAAGTGCAATACGCCGGGGTCGCCGACCTCGGCGTCAGCGTGTCCACGGCCGAACTGGTGATGCGGGGGACCTGCTCCCCTTGCCACGCCGCCGGCTCGACCACCGCCGAATCCACCAAACCAAGTTCCCAACCAACAATGCAACAACTAGGAGATCCCCATGCCTGAACTGGCTGGTTCACAGACGCTCGAAAACCTCAAGGCCGCGTTCGCAGGTGAGAGCCAGGCCAACCGCCGCTACCTCTACTTCGCCCAGAAGGCCGACATCGAGGGCTACCCCGACACCGCGGCTCTCTTCCGTTCGGTGGCCGAAGGTGAGACCGGTCACGCCCACGGCCACCTCGACTACATCGCCGAGGTCGGCGATCCTGTGACGGGCGAACCGATCGGTGACACCGATGACAACCTCCGGTCGGCAATCGTCGGTGAGACCTACGAGTACACCGAGATGTATCCGGGCATGGCCAAGACCGCACGTGAAGAGGGCTTCGACGAGGTCGCCGAGTGGATGGAGACCCTCGCCAAGGCCGAGAAGAGCCACGCCGGCCGCTTTGGCCAGGGACTCGAGAACCTGAGCTGACCAGTTGAGCTTCAGCCCCGCCGATGCCCGGATCACCGTGGTCGGCGGGGTGCGCTCATCCGGCCGTCGATCAAGTCTTCCCGAGGAGCCCCACGTGACCATCACATACGACCCGTTGGACTCGGCGTATCTCGTCGAGTCGGATCTCCGCGAGGAGATGACCCGTGTGTTCGACCTGTGCCACGGGTGTCGTCTCTGCTTCAAGTTCTGTGACTCGTTCCCGACGCTGTTCGCGTTCATCGACGAGCACGACGATCAGGATGCGGCGAAGCTCACCGCGGAGCAGCAGAACCAGGTGGTCGACGAATGCTTCAACTGCAAGCGCTGCTACATCAACTGTCCCTACACGCCCAACCAGCACGAGTGGAAGATTGACTTCCCGCGGCTCATGTTGCGGGCCGAACAGGTTCTGCACCGCGACCGCAAGTCGTCGCTGCGCGGGCGATTGGCCGACAAGGTGCTGGCCAACACCGATCTCGGTGGACGGGTCAATACCGTCATCGCTCCGGTGATCAACAAGGCTCTGGGCCGACCCGGCACCAAGATCCGACTGTTGGTCGAGAAGACCGTTGGCGTGTCGGCCCAGCGTGTGCTGCCCCCCTACTCGCGCCAACGGTTCTCCACGTGGTTCAAGAAACACACACCTTCGCTCGGCCGAGACCGTCAGGCCACCGCCGTGCTCTTCCCCACCTGCATCGTCGAGTACCAGGATGTCGGGGTCGGCCACGACATGGTCAAGGTCTACGAACACAACGGCATCCAGTGTGACCTCCCGCGGGGCGAGGTCTGCTGCGGAGCCCCCTACCTCCATCACGGCGATGTCGAGTCGTTCCGCGAACATGCCCGCAAGAACATCGACGTCATCTCGGAGGCCCTGCGTTCGGCCGATCAGGCCCGAGCCGCCGGTGATCCCGACACGGTGGTGGTGGTACCCCAACCGACCTGCAGTTACGTCCTCAAGTATGACTACGTCGACTACATCGGTGGGGCCGACGCCGAGTTCATCGCATCCCGCGCCCGCGACGCCGCCGAGTATCTGGTCGAGATTCACAAGACCGCCGGCCTCGAACTCGACGAGGAATTCCCGGGCGAGATTCCGGCCACGATCACCTATCACGCGCCATGCCACCTTCGGGCCCAGAACATCGGCCTCAAGAGCCGCGATCTCATGAAGCTCACCGGAGCGAAGATCAAGGTGGTGGCCGAGTGCTCCGGTATCGACGGAACCTGGGGCCTCAAGGAACGCAACTTTGGCCTGGCCCGCCGTGTCGCCGCCAAGATGGCCAGGGCCATCGACAAGGCCGACAGCGAGATCGTGGCCGGTGACTGCTCGCTCGCCAACGGTGCCATCGTGCTCGAGAACGCGACGGTGCCGGTGCACCCACTGCAGATCGTGGCCCGTGCCTACGGCATCCCCGAGGAGGCGTCGGTGCCCAAACTCAGCATTCCCGACACCGTGGCCCACGACTGCGGCCCGACGGAGGAATCATGAACGCCAGGCTCACCCTGGCTGACATCGCCGACCAACGGGCCTACGAGCGCGAACGAGACGATTTCCGCGCCCGGATCATCAAACTCAAGAAGCTGCGAAGAGTGTCGGTCGGTCCGGTCGTCACTTTCGTGTTCGAGAACCGCGACACGATCAGATTTCAGATACAGGAGATGGCTCGCGTCGAGAAACTCTCCACCGGCGAGGCGATCGAAGTCGAACTCGACACCTACAACCCACTGATCCCGATGTCAGGCGAACTATCGGGCACGATGTTCATCGAAATGGTCACCGATGAGCAACAGCGTCACTGGAAGCCCCGCCTCGTGGGCATTCTCGACGCCATGTCCCTGCGGATCGGGTCGGGTGTCGGCGCCGTCACCATCAAGGCCGAGATCGAAGAGGCCCACGCCGAGACGCTCACCCGGGCAATCCCTCCTTCGGTCAACTACATGCGGTTCGTGGTCGGTGATGATGCCATGATCGACGCGTTCGAAACGGGTCCGGTTTCACTGGTCATCGACCACCCCAACTACTCGGAATCGACGGTTCTGGCCGGCGCCACGGTCGCGGAGTTGCTCACTGACCTACGCTGTGGCTGACCCGGACCCTCGGAGACCGGCGATGCACTCACTCGAAGAATTCGGCGGTTGGCCCGGCATCCTCGGCCGACTCGCCGCGGGCGAAGACCTCGACGCGGCGACCACCCGGGCGGTGCTCGGGTGCATCTTGGCCGGTGAGGCCGCCGATGCCCAGATCGCAGCGTTCATGATCGGATTGCAGATCAAAGGCCCGACCGTCGATGAACTCTCGGGTATGCAAGGTTCGATGCTCGAGGCATCGAGCCCCCTTCACCTGCCGGCCGACACCATCGACATCGTCGGAATGGGAGGGGGGGCATCGCGGCGGGTCCACGCCCTCAACGTGTCGACCATGGCCGCATTCGTCGCCGCCGGCGCGGGCGCCATTGTGTGCAAGCACGGCAATCGAAAGGCCTCCTCCACGTCGGGGAGCTTCGACCTGCTCGAAGAACTCGGAGTTCCGATCGATGTCAGCCCCCGAGTGCTCGAGGACCACGTCGTCGGAATCGGTGTCGGATTCGCGTTCGCACGCACGTTCCATCCGTCGATGCGACACGTCGCTCCGGTGCGGGCCGAACTCGGCATCCCCACGGTGTTCAATGTGCTCGGGCCGTTGGCCCATCCGGGTCGACTCACCCGTCAGGTGATCGGTGTGGCCGACTGGGAGTTGGCCCGAACCATGGCCGGCGTTCTGGCCGCCACCGGATCGGTGAGATCGTTGGTGGTGCACGGTGAGGGCGACGACGGTCACGGCCTCGACGAGTTGACCACCGCCGGCCCGTCACGGATGCTGTCGCTCGACGGTGGTGAAATCAGCGAAATATCGGTGAATGCCGTCGACCTGGGTCTGGACAGGGTCGACGCGTTGGCGATCGCCGGCGGTGATGCCGAGGCCAACGCCGTGATCGCCCGCTCGGTGCTCGGTGGCGAGCGCTCAGCCGCCCGTGACATCGTGGTGCTCAACGCCGCCGCCGGACTTGTGGTGGCGGGCCTCGCCGACGATCTCGGCAGCGGTGTCGATCAGGCATCAGCGGCGATCGACGACGGTCGGGCTCTGGGCAAGCTCGAAGCCTTGGTGGCCGCGGGCTGAGCCTCGCCGGCACACCACGCGTCGGCGATTTCATCCCGGTGATGGTGCGGTCGTCGGGCGAGCCACCGGTGTGCCCGATGTCAAGCCCGGGGGTTGACGACATCCTTCAGGTGGTCGGCCAGGCGTACCGCCAAGGCCACGATGGTGTAGGTCGGCGTGGCGACCCCGCCGGTGGCGAATACCGAGCTGCCACTGATCCACAGGTTGTCGACATCGTGGACCCGGCAGTCGGCGTCGACGACGCCCTCGGTCGGGTCGTCAGCCATGCGTGTGGTGCACATGTGATGAAAGCCGATCCCGATCGGGAATCCGGTCGGGTCGAAGTCATCGGGCATCGAGCGGTACAGCGAGATGAGTTCCCCCGAGACGAGATGATCGGCGGCGTCGGCGTGCACCCCGCCGGGGATGATCTGCAGCCGGCCGGCGTTGCCGGCACCGATCTGCTCGGCCACGGTTCGAAGTCCGGTGAGCACCGCCGCCCGGTCGGCTGCGCCGTATTGCCAGTCGAGCCTGGTACGGGGCATGCCGAACGGGTCTTTGAGTTTCGACAGGGTGACCCGACTTTCGGGGTCGAGGCGCTGCTCGGCCAGGACCTGCACGTACGCGGAGGTGGAGGCCCGCCTGCCGTCACCGCCGACAGCGTCATAGAGGGCGGCGACCCTCGACATGGTCGACCCGGCCGGCTCGTAGGGCATGCCGGCCGGTAGGTGACCGAGAAGGAACTGGACCTCCAGTCCGGTGGACCGTGATTCGATCACCTGATCGCTGGTCAGCGCCAGGCCATACTTGACACCGTGGGTGGCGCCGGCGTGGCGACCGGTGGCGATCGTGACGTCGGTGCCATGGAAACCGATGAGATCGTCGAATGGGGCCTCGAAAATCCCGAACCCGGCGAAGACCTGAAGATGTTCGGTGAAGTGCCTCCCGACCAGATCGGTGGAATTGCCGACTCCGGCCGGATCGGTGTCGGTCGAAGCGAGCAGCAAACGGGCGTTCTCGATACCGCCGGTGGCCACCACGTAGGCACCGGCCTCGGCCCGGAGCGACCGCCCGGCAAGCGTGCGAACATCGACACCGACTATTCGCCGACGGTCGTTTCGCAGGTTGACGACATTGGCACCGAGCACCACACGGAGGTGATCGGCGCGTCTCAAGTCGTTTCGGTAGACAGCACCAAACGGCATGGGAAACGCCACCTGAAAGGTGATCGGCGCGACGATCGCGTTGTCGATCGGTGGGAGTTTCAGCCCCGATCGCTGGTGCCAGACCGTCGGTGAGAACTCACCGTCGGTGATCCTGCACCATTGGGCGGCCCTCTCCCAGTAGGGGAGCAACTCGCGTCGCTCCATGGGCCAGCCGGAAATGGCAAGGCTGTCTCGCTTCAAGAAATCGACCGGTTCGAGTGGCCGACAGTATCCAGCCCAGTGGTTGGTCGTACCCCCCAGATAGCGGAGACGGATCGTGTCGAGCGAAACCTCGCCGTCGAGAACCGTGAGCGGGTCGCCGACATTCTCGCCGTCGTAGAGATCCTGGGTGGCCGGATCGGGGTCGACATCACCCGATTCGAGCAGCACCACGTTGAGCCCCGAACCCGTCAGCTCGAGTGCCAGTGTGATGCCGGCGGCGCCCGCGCCGATGATGCACACGTCGCTGTGCAGCACGCTCCCGTCGGCGAGATCATCGGCCCGGCTCAGCACGCGCCCTCACCGCCCGGGACACAGACAAGGGCAACCAACGCGGCGGCTCTGGCCTCGGAGACGGCCAGCACCCATCCGTCGATCGATATGGTCTCGCCCCGACTGAACTCGCCGGAGATCACCGCGGCTGCGGCTTCGATCGGGTTGTCGACCGGGGCCGGCAGCCGCTCGAGCAGCGTGGCCGGATCGGCCTCACTCGGGTAAGTAGCCAGATAGCGGTGCCCGAGATCAGCGATGGCCGGATCGAGTTCCCTGAGCGCTGCGACATCGAGCGACTCGACGAGTTCGGTGGGTGCAGCAGTGGTCACCGGCCCCTCGGCCATGGTTGTCGACGGGGCGGTCTGCGGGACCAGCACCTTGTCACCGGAGGAGTCACCTCTTCGCCGTTCGAGCCAGCCTGCTCCGCCGGCGATCACCAGCGCCAGGACCCCTCCGCCGATCCGAAGCGCGTGTCGTCTCGAGTATTGAGTGGAGGCTTGCGACACAATGGCTGATCGTAGTTGGCAGGTTCGGCGCGCTGGTGATCTCGGCTGCGACGCCGCGTCCCGTAGCCGACAAGTGGTGAACCCCATGGACTGTGACGAGTGCGTCGTGCAGCACACCGGGGCGTGCCACGACCGCGTCGTGATCCATGTGGTCGGCCGCGAGATCAGGTCGGGCTCGTGCCACGATGTCGAGATGGCCGTCGAGTGGCACGAGTTGGAGACGATAGGTCTGGCGGCCGGCCTCGACGCTGTCGGGGTGGCCGGCGCCGAACCGTTCCTCGAAACCTTGGGCGATCTCGAGGCGCGCAAGGCGGCCGGACTCCACGGGGGTATTCAGTTCACGTATCGCAATCCTCGGCGATCCACCGACCCGTCGGTCACCATGACCGGAGCACGTTCGCTGGTGGTGGGCGCACTCGACTACACCCGGCCCGCCCCTGACCGACCGAGTGGCGAACCCGTCGGCCGCGTGGCTTCCTACTCGTGGGAGGACTACTACGCGGAACTACGCACTGCTCTCGACAAGGTGGCCGAGGCGCTGCGCGGACACGGCCACCGAGCCCGGGTTGTCGCCGACCAGAACAATCTCGTCGATCGGGCGGTGGCCCATCGAGCCGGCCTCGGCTGGTGGGGGAAGAGTTCCAATATCCTCATACCGGGCGTCGGCAGCATGGTGGTGCTCGGAGCGGTGTTGACCGATGCCGAGATCACCGGTGGCCGTGCCGAGCCGGTTGCCGATCGGTGCGGTACCTGCACCCGGTGCATTGCCGCCTGCCCCACCGGTGCCATCGTTGCTCCGGGAGTGGTCGACGCTCGTCGGTGCCTGGCTTGGTTGCTCCAGCTCGACGGCGACTTTCCGGTCGAGTTCCGTGCCGCCCTCGGCGACCGGATCTATGGATGCGATGACTGCCAGGATGCCTGTCCGCCCAACCAGGTGCGTCAGCGCAGCCCTCTACGACCGGCCACGGCCGAGGCGTGGGTTCCGATCATCGAGATGCTCACCGTCGATGACGACTCCCTCATGGAGCGTTACGGTCGGTGGTACATACCGCGCCGTGATCCCGACATCATCCGTCGCAATGCGCTTGTGGTGCTCGCCAACATCGGTGATCGCCGCGACCCGGCCACCGAAGCGGTCCTGCGATCGGCGTTGGTACACCGGAGCGAGATGTTGAGATCCCACGCGGCGTGGGCCGCCCGTCAACTGGGGCTCAGTCACCTCGCCGGCTCCGTCACGACCTAGAGTGCTCGCGCCGTGGCCCGCCATCTGCTCGTCACCAACGACTTCCCGCCCAAGATCGGCGGCATCCAGAACTACCTGTGGGAGCTCTGGCGCCGGCTGCCGCCCGATGACGTTGTGGTCCACACCACGGCCTACAGGGGCGCCGACGACTTCGACGCCGAGCAGGACTTCACCGTTGTGCGCAGCAAGAAGCCCTGGCTGCTGCCGAACCCCGTACTGGCCCGCCGGGTTGACGCTCTTGCCGACCACCACGACGCCGACTTGGTGCTGATCGACCCTGCGGTACCCGCCGGCCTGATCGGACCTCATCTCCGTCACCGCTACGGTGTCATATTGCACGGAGCCGAGGTGACCATCCCGGGCCGTATTCCGGTCAGTCGCCAACTGCTCTCGCGGGTGCTCGACAAGTCGGTCGGCGTGATCGCCGCCGGCGGCTATCCGGCGGCCGAGGCCGAACGGGCGATCGGTCGAGTCCTACCCACCACCGTGATCCCGCCCGGGGTCGATGTCGAGCGTTTCGTCCCGCTCGGTGCCTCGTCGCGCGCTGCGGCTCGAACCCGCCTCGGGTTGCCGCTCGAAGGCCCCTTGGTGGTTTCGGTGTCGCGTCTGGTGCCGCGCAAGGGCATGGACACGCTCATTCGGGCATCGGTCGAGATTCGCCGCCGTCACCCCGATGTCACGGTGGCCATTGCCGGAAAGGGTCGTGACACCAGACGGCTGGCCGCGCTCATCGGCGAGCTCGACGCACCGGTGCGGTTGTTGGGCCGGGTCGATGATGCCGAAATGCCCGCGCTCTACGGCTGTGGCGATGTGTTCACGATGCTCTGCCGAACACGATGGGGTGGCCTTGAACAAGAGGGATTCGGCATCGTGTTCCTCGAGGCTGCCGCCGCGGGCGTCCCCCAGGTGGCGGGCCGCAGCGGGGGGGCACACGAAGCAGTCGTTCAAGATGAGACCGGGCTCGTGGTCGACGACCCCGATGACGTGAACGAGGCCGCTCGCGCCATCAACGGCCTTCTCGACGACGACAACCGCCGAGCGGCCATGGCCGAGGCCGGCCGCGTGCGGGCGGTCGACGAGTTCTCCTACGACGTCCTCGCCCGTCGCCTCTCCACGGCGATCCGGGAGATGACGGTCGGGTGAACACCGAGTCGACCGCCACCGATCAGAGCCGTCACGACGGTGTGCCGGGCCGTCGAATCGTTGGCGTGTCGTGGTCATCGACCGCCATTTTCACGGTCACGGCGGTGACCGCCGCGATCAGTCCCGGAGTCCTGCGTTGGCCGGCGCTCCTGGTGGCGTTGTTCATGTTCGGGACGGGATGCGTGGTGTTCTTCCTGGCCGAGTCGGCGCCGCGTCGAGTGCAACTCCAGCTCATGGGATCGTTCACCGTCCAAGTGGTCGTGCCCATCACGACGGCATCCCTGCGGATCTTCACGACGCTGGCTTTGGGCGCCCTTGCCCCGATGCCGGGCCTGGGATTGGCCGGACTGTGGGGGGCGAAGTTCGGTAGATTCGGAGCCCGAAGCCGAGCCGAGTGACGTCACGCTCACAGTCCACTTGTTAGTGTCACGATTCGAGACACGAGGAGCGATTCGAACATGGTCGATCAAGCCACCGAGCGCACCACCATCAACGCCACACCCGATCAGTGCTTCGACGCGGCGATCGATTTCGAGCGTTATCCCGAATGGGCGTCCGACATCAAGATGTCGCGGATACTGTCGTCCGACGACCAAGGCCGAGCCGTCGACGTCGAGTTCCGCGCCGCGGCCATGGGCCGCAGCACCACCTACACTCTCCGCTACTTCTACGGCTCCAACCCGAGGCGACTCGCTTGGCGTCTCAAGGAAGGCGATGTCACCCGCCGCCTCGACGGTGAGTACGAATTCCTGCCGGTCAAGGGCGACCCCACGAAGACCGAGGTCGTCTATCACCTGGCGGTCGACCTGTCGGTGCCGCTGCCGGGCTTCGTCAAGCGTCGGGCCGAGGCCCGCCTGCTGCGCACCGCCCTCGAGGATTTCACCTGCTTCGTCGAGGGTCGAACCGAGTGACGGAGATTTCCGAGGGCGATACCGGAGGGCCGACCGAACCTCTCGACGAGGTGCGCGACGCGGCAAGTGCCGTGATCAGTTCGCTCAAGAGGCTCCTGGAGGCCACCGAGAAGGTCATCGCCGACCCGGTTGCGTTCGATCAGGCCGTCGCCGGCGGGAAGGGTCTTCTCGACGCGTTCACCCACGGATTCGTCAACGAGTCACGCCGGACCGGCGCCGCTGCGGCGGACCCCGCCGAGCAGGTTGACTGAGGCTGAGAGCACCACCCTCGACCTGTCCGGGCCGGCCTTCGGGCGGGCCGGAGTTCGGTGTCGTCGGGGCCGACGAGCTTTAGATGACTCGCTTGGTGCCGACGTGGAATCGGATGCGTTTGGCAAGCCTGCGTCCAAGTCCGGGAGGCCCGGAGATACGGCTACACCCGAGGATCACATTGATCGTCGGTCTGCTCCCGTTGGAGCGGGTGGAACTCGTTTCCACCGCCCACAGCTTGGCCCTGGGTGAGGAGCCGCAATGGGATGGTGTGGTCGAGGTGGCCGGGGTCGAGATCGCCTTCGCCGAGGTCGCCGATGTGATCGGCCACACGGCCGATGCCGCACCGATCATGACGGCGGCCGAAATCCCGGAGGTCATGGCATACGCCGCCGCGGTGTCGCGTGTCGACCCTACGGGGCCTGATCCCCTCGATGGTATGCGTCGGACACTGAATGACATCGCTGACGAACTCAGCGTCGCCCACAGGTTGAGGGCGGAGATGAACGCCCGTGTGGCTTCGGCTCGCGCCAACGTTGACTCCGACGCCTTCGACCGCCTCGACCGGACCGACAACGAGCTGCGTCGAGCTGCCGATCAGGCCGGTCGGCCAGATCCCTGGACGGGCGTGTCGGATGTCGATGAGCGAACGGTTCATCTGGAGAAGGTGATCAGCGATCTGGACGAGTACCTCTCGAATCTGCCGAGTGGTGATCGGGTGGGTCTGGCGGCCGATGCCGCCACGGCGAAGGTGGCCCTCAGCGAGGGTGACGCACACCTGCCACGGGCGGCTCGACTTCTGGAGACCTGGCGGGTCCACGAGAGTCGCCGTCGCAGCATTGTGGCCAGGTTCAGGTCACTCGGGATCGACCGCGACGGTGCTCTTGCCCGGCTGGAGTCGGTACGGGCCGCGCTGTGCGCCGCGGAGGAATCGGCTACACCACGCGAGATTACCGACGAGGAGGCCGCCGAGATCGAGCGGGTCCACGACTGCTACCAGGATCATCGTGAAAGGGTTTCAGCGAGCCTGCGAAAGGGAGTGGCCCGGCGACGGATGCACGAGGCTCAGACCGAGCTGACTGCGATCCTCGAGTCGCTCGGATACGCGACGTGGTCGCAGTTCCGCTTGGGAAACGCGATGGTACAGGTCAGCGAGGAGTCGCTCAGGTCATATGAGGTCACCAGGACTGAACTTGACGCGGCCGAGCTCGAATGGGCTGAACTCACCACACGCCTCGAAACCGACGCCGAACTCCGTGAGATCGACGCGGCCATGATCGAACTTCGCGTGGAGGTGGCCCGGCTGCTCGGCACCGACCCCCTTCAGCCGGCCGACCCGGCCGGTGATCGGCGGCTGCGCAAGGCTCTTGCCGACGTGATGATCGACGCGTCATCGTCGCCACTCGACCCGGACGAAACGACGGCCAGGCTCCGCCTGACCCTGTCCGAATGTGGACCGTCCGGGCACCACGAACTCGAGTCGAGACGAGGAGTGCTCGCCCTGGCCGAGTCGTGGCTGGCCGTCCTGCGTGACGCCGACGCGGCCAGGCTTCGACTCATCCACGACCGACATCGGGCCACTGTGGAACTGGAGGCGCTTCGCGCCCCGGAGAATGCGACGAGAGTCGATCACCTCGACGATCAGCGTCGGGCGGTGCGTGATGCCGAGATGGCTGTGAAAGACTCCGTCGCTGCCATGCGCGCTCTCGTGGAAGCCAGGATCGAGCTCCATGTCCTGGCCGCGACCGAACTGGCCATGGCCGAGGATCACGATGCCAAAGCGGTCATCATCGACCGCGCCGAACAGACGAGACTAGCCGTCCGATCGGCCGGATCAGGTGCCGCCGGAGGTCCGCTTCCCATTGTGATCCTGGCCGGGGGGGAGGAGCCCTCCTGTCTCGATCCCCTGCTGACGCTACCCGATGATGTGCAGGTGATCATCGTCGGTGACGGTGATCCGATGCTGCGGTGGGCGCATTCGGTCGGCTCCGATCGCGCTAGCGTTGTCGACCGCGGTGTGCTCGTCTGACCCGACGATCGTCTGACCGGCAGGTCGATTCTCGATCAGTGGCTTGGGCGGCGCCCAAGGGAGTTGCTGGTTGTGCGATGTGGAATCGATATCGGAGGTACGAAGGTCCTCGGCTTGGCGGTTGACGCCGACCCGGTCGAACCCGTGGCTCACCGCCTCGCGCCCACCATCTACGAAGCGGATTCCCTGATCGACACGATCATCAAGATGGTGTCCGACCTCGAGAACGACACGTGCGCTCGAATCGAGGTCGTCGGCGTCGGAATCGCCGGCATCGTTGATCGCTCCGGCACCCTGCGGTACTCACCCAACATCCCCGGTGTGGTCGATCTCCCCATTCGCGACATTCTCGGCGAGGTGCTCGGCCGTCCCGTGATGGTCGAGAACGATGCCGCCTCGGCCACCTGGGCCGAGCATCGCTGCGGGGCAGGCGTCGGCAGCGACAACGTGGCCTTTGTCGGGCTCGGCACCGGAATCGGAACCGGCTTCGTGCTCGATGGCGTGCTGCACCGTGGTTGGCACGGCTTCTCGGGCGAGTCGGGCCACATGATCATCGACAAGACAGGCCCCACCCACATAACCGGGGCCGGTGGGCCGTGGGAGCTCACGGCATCGGGCACGGGGCTCACCCACCTGGCCCGCCGCTTCGCGGCCGAGGGTCGGCTTGCCTCGGTGCTCGAACTTGCCGGGTCGGTCGATGAGATCCATGGTCGCCACATCCAGGAATCGGTCGACTCCGGTGCGACGGATGTGGTCGCACTCCTCGAGGAGTTCGCCCGTGACGTGGGAATCGGCCTGGCCAACCTGATCCACATCCTCGATCCTGAGATCATCGTGATCGGTGGCGGTCTCGTCGACCTGGGACGTCCGCTGCTCGACGCGATCCGCTGCCACACGGCGTCGTTCGTGTTGGGTGGGGAACACCGCCCCGCGGCCGAGATTCGACCGGCCCGGTTGGGGAGCAGGTCGGCAGCGATCGGGGCCGCCCTGTTGGCCGCGGATCTGGCCGCCACCTGATCGGGATATCGGATAGCCGTCACCCATGGCCCGATAGCGTGATCGCATGGATTTCCGACGGATCAATGGGCTGCCGCCCTACGTGTTCACGATCATCGATTCACTGAAGATCGAGTCACGTCGAGCGGGTCGCGATGTGATCGACCTGGGTTTCGGGAATCCCGACCTTCCGTCACCCGACATCGCCGTGTCGAAGCTGTGTGAGGCCGCCAACAATCCACGCAATCACCGCTACTCGTCGAGTCGCGGCATACCGAAACTTCGTGAGGCGGTGGCCGGCCTCTACCGACGCCGGTTCGGTGTCGACATCGATCCTGAGACCGAGGTGATCAACACCATCGGTGCCAAGGAGGGATACAGCCACCTCATGTGGGTACTGCTCCAGGCCGGAGACGCCGTGCTGGTGCCGTCGCCGTCGTATCCGATTCACCTTTTCGCCCCGTTGTTCGCCGGCGCCAACGTTCGTGAGATGCCTCTGACCAACGACCAGGACGATTTCTTCGACGTGCTCACCGAGAGGTTCGAGTATTCGTGGCCGCGGCCGAGAGTGATCGTCCTGTCGTTCCCCCACAATCCCACCACCACGTGTGTCGATCTCGATTTCATGCAGAGGGTGGTCGATTTCGCCCGGGAGCGAGAAATAGTTCTCGTTCACGACTTCGCCTACGCCGAACTCGGTTTCGAAGGTTTCAAGCCACCGTCGATCCTGGAAGCCGAGGGAGCCAAGGAGGTCGCCGTCGAGCTCTACTCCATGACCAAGAGCTTCTCGATGGCCGGATGGCGCATCGCCTACATGGTCGGCAACGCCGAGATCGTGGCGGCCCTGGGCAAGCTCAAGTCGTATCTCGACTACGGCACGTTCCAGCCGATCCAGATCGCCGCCACCGTGACCCTCAACGAGGCCGTCGACTACCCGGGCGAGTTGGGTGAGATCTATCAGAGGCGACGCGACACCCTCTGCGACGGGCTCAAGCGCATCGGATGGGACGTGGAACCGCCGCGTGGCTCCATGTTCACCTGGGCGCCCATCCCGGAGCAGTACTCCCGAATGGGTTCGGTCGAGTTCGCTTCGATGCTGGTCAAGGAAGCCGACGTGGCGGTGTCGCCCGGCGTCGGCTTCGGTCCGGGGGGCGAGGGTTTCGTGCGGTTCGCTCTCATCGAGAACGAGCAGCGCATCAATCAAGCCGTACGGAACTTGCGCGGCGCGCTCGATTTCTTGCCCTAGCGCGGCTCGGTTCGACCGGCGTCAGTCGGCGAGATCCCAGTCGAGGGATCGTTGCACCGCTCGCTGCCAGCGGGCGTAGAGGGCATCGGCCGATGTGCGGCGCAGGTCCGGCAGGAAGGTCCGGTCGGCCTGCCATTTGTCGGCCAGTTCGCCGGTGTTGCTCCAGACGCCTTCGGCCAGACCGGCGAGATAGGCGGAGCCCATGGCCGTGGCCTCCCGGATCTTCGATCTGACCACCGCAACGCCGATCTGATCGGCTTGGAACTGGAGCAGCATGTCCATTGCCGAGGCACCACCGTCGACCCTCAACTCGGTGATGGGAGTTCGGCTCGCCGACGTCATGGCGTCGACGACATCGCGGCTCTGGTAGGCGATCGCCTCGACCGTGGCCCGGACGATCTCGGCCCGGCCGGTACCCCGGGTGAGGCCGATGATGGTGCCGCGGGCTCGAGCGTCCCAGTAAGGGCTGCCGAGGCCGACCAGGGCGGGCACGAACACGACACCACCGGTGTGGGGAACCGACTCGGCGAGCGGGCCCGTGTCAGATGCCCGGTCGATGATTCCGAGCCCGTCGCGAAGCCATTGAATGGCGGCGCCGGTGGCGAAGATGGCGCCCTCGTACGCGTAGCTCGTCCGGGGTGTGCGGTCCCCGATGGTCCACGCGACCGTGGTGAGCAGCCCCTCGACCGGCGGAGGACACTTGTCGCCGACGTTCATGAGCACGAACGAACCGGTGCCGTATGTGTTCTTGGCCTGGCCCGGGGAGAAGCATGCCTGGCCGAACAAGGCGGCCTGCTGGTCACCGGCCACACCGCTCACGGGTATGTCCGCCCCGGTGGGTATCTCGGCGGTGGTCACCCCGAATCGGCCCGACGACGGTCTGACTTCGGGCAGGCAGCCGGCGGGAACACCGAGCATGTCGCAGAGTTCAGGGTCCCAGTCGAGAGAGTGGATGTCGAAGAGCATGGTTCGGCTGGCATTGGATGTGTCGGTGACATGCGCGCCTCCGGTGAGATTCCAGATCAGCCAGGAGTCGACGGTTCCGAACGCCAGGTTGGCGTCGGCGGTGACCCCGCCCTCGGTGATGATCCACTCGAGCTTGGTGCCCGAGAAGTAGGGGTCGAGCACCAGACCCGTGCGGCTTCGCACCAGATCGAGTCGTCCCTGCTCGGTGAGTTGCTCGCAGCGCGAGGCGGTACGGCGGTCCTGCCAGACGATCGCCCGATGGAGTGGTCGGCCGGTGCGCCTGTCCCACACGACCACGGTTTCGCGTTGGTCGGTGATGCCGATCGCGGCGATCGGCTCGTCGACCGTGGCCGTGATCTCGGCGAGCGTGGCCACCACCGCCTGCCAGATCTCGTCGGCATCATGCTCGACCCACCCGGGTCTGGGGAAGTATTGGGTGAACTCGCGGTAGGCGAAACCGATCGGCCGGCCGTCCTCGTCGACGGCAAAGGACCTCACACCGGTGGTACCGGCGTCGATGGCGATGACGATTCCCATGCGTCCACGACAGTACCCGCGGTGTCGCCCTCGATCGGTCGGGATCAGATCCCGGGGTGGCCGAGTGCGACCACCCAGACGGTACCGAGAGCAAATGAGGCGACGACCATGGCCGCGGTGACCAACGACTCGTGCCGCGCCAGGAGCTGCAGGATCCGGCGGGGTCCCGGCGTGGCGCCCGCCCACTCGCGGGTTCGACGGGCGGCGGTGGGGATGGTGGAGAGGCGGAGGCGTGCACCGAAGGAGTTGGTGAGCACGAGGGTGACCGAGGTGATCATGGCGATCATGGCCCAGATCGGGCCGACGATTCCGGTGACGGCCAGGGGCACGCCGATGCCGTTGAACGCCAATGCCATGGCGAGGTTCTGTTTGGTTTTCGTGTAGCTGCTGGTGGCGATGTCACGGGCCTCGGCGATGCTGTTGATCCTGCCGCTGACCAGGACGATGTCGCTGGATTCGATGGCGATGTCGGTTCCGGCACCGATGGCCATTCCGATGTCCGCCTGGGTGAGTGCCGGCGCGTCGTTGATTCCGTCCCCGACCATCAGCACGCGTAGCCCGACATGTTGGAGCGAGCGCACGACCCTGGACTTGTCCTGGGGTAGGAGCTCGGCGCGGACGTCCTCGATGCCGACGGCGCCGGCCACGGCCTCGGCGGTGCGCCGGTTGTCGCCGGTGACCATGATCGGGGTGATGCCGGCGAGTCGTAGACGTTCGATGCCTTGTCTCGCGTCGGGTTTGATCTCGTCGGCTATGCCGATCAACCCGAGCAAGTGCCCGTCGGCGGCGACCGCGATCACGGTCTGGGCGGTGTCCTCCATCGTTCGTCGTTCGGCGCTCACGGCGTCGGTCGGGATACCGGCCGCGGCGATCCAGTCGGGCCTGCCGACCAGAACCTGCCGACCACCGACAACGGCGGTGACGCCCAGGCCGGTCTGTGACGAGAATTCCGCGGCGGTGGCGACGGGCAGATCTCTCTTGAACGCCGCGGCCACGACGGCACGGCCGAGGGGATGCTCGGATGGTTGCTCGGCTGCGGCCGCGGTCGCGAGGACTTCTTCCTCGCGACAACCGGAAACGGTGACGATTCGCACCACCGACGGTCGGCCGGCGGTGATGGTGCCGGTCTTGTCGAGCAGCACCCGTCGGATCTCGCCGAAGACCTGGAACGCCTCGCCGGAGCGCATGAGGATTCCGCGCTCGGCGGCCATGCCGCCGCCGCGCATCATGGCCAGCGGCGTGGCCATACCGAGGGCGCACGGGTAACCCATGACGAGAACGGCCAGTGTGGCGAATGTCGCGGTTGCGACGTCGGGGGACCCTCCGGTGAACACCGGGCCGACGATCCAGATCGTCAGGGCCGATCCGGCGACAGCGAGAACTCCCGGGACGTAGTACTTGAGGATCCGGTCGAGAAGTTGAATGATCCCGGGTTTGAGGGCGCGGGCTTCTTCGATGTGGCGGGCGACCTGGGCCAGGAACGAGTCCTCGCCGACCTTGGTCACCTCGAAGACCAGGGTTCCGGTCTGGTTGACCGATCCGCCGATGACCTCGGCGCCATGGGCCTTCGCGGCCGGGACGGGCTCGCCGGTGACCATGGCCTCGTCCACCGTCGAATGGCCCGACACGACACGACCGTCGAGCGGCACCCGCTCCCCGGGACGTACCCGAACCCGGTCGCCGACGGCCACCTCTTCGACCGCGATCTCGAACTCGGTTCCGTCACGAACAACGAGAGCGGTGTCGGGCTGAAGGTCGAGGAGGCGTTGCACGGATTGCGACGACCGCGTGCGAACCAGCGTGGAGGCGTAGCCCGAAAGCAGATGGTAGGTCGATATGAACACCGCGACCGAAAGGAAATCGCCTGGGGGGAACGTTCCCGGCGCGACGAACAATCCCAGGAGGCCGCCGAAGAGGCCGCCGAACGCGCCGGCTTCGAGCAGCACATGCTGGTTCAGGATCCCGCGACGAAGCGAAGCCCACGCCATCCGGAGAATCGGTTGGGCGGCCACGAACATGGTGGCCACCGCGAGACCCAGGATCAGCCACGGGCCGAACAGGAACGTCTCGCCTCCCCACGTGATGCTCAACGGCCGTCCGAACCAGGAGAACGACATCAGGACCAACGTGATCACCGTGAAGCCGGCCCCGGCCGAGAACCGGTTGCGTTCCTCTCGTAACTCTGCCTCTTCGTCCTCGTAGCCCTGCACCTTGCGGGGATCTCGCACGATGTAGCCGATGTCGCGAAGGGTTTTCACGATTCCCGACGGGGTGATCCGGTCAGGGTCGTACTCGACCAGACCCTCCGAGTGTGCCAACGAAACCGACACCGCCTCGACGCCATCACGACGGGTCAAAGCTTTCTCGATCGTCCCCACACAGAATGAACAGTGCAAGCCACCCAGCTTGACCTGTAGATGCGCCAGACCGTCGTCATCGAGCCGCGGTGACCCGTCCAACCAGCCATCACGTGGTGAGGCCTCAGTCGTCTCGGTCATGTGTCGATCCAGTTCCTTGTACGATCTTCTGTCCGGGAACACGGTAAACCCTGAACTTGACTTCAGGGTCAAGTGATCCTCGGATTCATGCGAATTGGAGAAATGGCCGACAAGGTCGGCATCACCACCGAAGCGGTCCGCTACTACGAAAAAGTCGGTCTGCTCGCTGCGCCGCCACGAACCGCGGCCGGGTACCGGGACTACGACGGATCCGCCCTCACGAGGTTGCAGTT
The DNA here is from genome assembly GCA_003231645.1 of Acidimicrobiia bacterium. Taxonomy (GTDB): domain Bacteria; phylum Actinomycetota; class Acidimicrobiia; order Acidimicrobiales; family Aldehydirespiratoraceae; genus SZUA-87. The sequence continues at coordinate 22,777 of QIIW01000066.1, forward strand.
CATACGAACCGCTCAGACCGTCGGGTTCACCCTTGGCGAGATCGGCGAAATCCTGGACCTGCGCGACAACGGCGAAACGCCTTGTGATCACGTACGCCACCTCATCACCCGACACGCCGCCGATCTCCAGCAGCGCATCGACGACCTCCGGGCGATACAGATAGACCTGCAGCACCTGGCAGCCGTCGCCGCGGCCGCACCCCGATCCGATGACGCCGCGACGCATTGCCACATCCTCGAAGCGGCCGGACCGGCCGGGGAGCGGTCAGGCGGCGGGAGCGGTGGGTGCCACCGGTGATTCCGTCGTGATTGCCGGCGTGGTCGTGGTGGTGGTCGTGGTGCTCGGCGGGACGAATGCGGGGTCGAAATTCTCGTAGTCGGAGCGGGTCACCGCTGCCCCGACCTCGGTGTCGCCGAACTTGGTGGGGATGGTGACCTCCTGTCCGTTGATCAGGATCTGAACCCTGTCGATGCCGTCGAAGGCGGTGGCGGTCCACACCAGTTGGGCGGCGATCTCGGTGAGATCGCCCTCGTAGGGCTGATCGCTCGGCTGTCCCTCGGGGGTGAGGTTCACGATGTCGATCACTGCCATGTCGCCGACCTTGGCGGCGCTCAGCAACTTGAATTCGGAGAGTGTCGTGATGTAGTTGGCGGCTTCCTCGTCGCTGGTCACCGCTCCCTCCCCGAACAGGCGACTGATCACGTCGGTGATCGTCGGGTTGAGCGGGACCTCACGCTGGACCTCCACGACCGTGGCTCTCGTCGTCTCGGCCTGGCGGGTGAGCAGGTAGACGGGGGCCGTGGTGGTGATCGGAGCCTGCAGCGTGGTGGTCGTGGTGGTGAAGTCGGGGCGAAGGCTCTCGGGGAGCGAACCGGCCGGGATCACGCTGGCCGAACTGTCACTTGGCACTGAACATCCGGTCGCCAGGATGGCGACGGCCCCGAGTACGGCCAGTGCACGGCGCGCCCGGTCGGTCATTCCTCGATCTCCTCGATCGGCAGCACCACCACGAAACGTGCCCCCGGTTGCCCATCGGCACGGTCTTCGACCCAGACCCGGCCGCCGTGGAGTCCCACGTGTTCGGCCACCAGCGACAACCCGAGGCCGGAGCCGGTGTCCTGGCTACGGCGACCCCCGGCGCTGCCGCGTGAGAACCTGTCGAAGATCACGAATCGTTCGGCTTCGGGAACTCCCGGTCCGTCGTCCTCCACCGCCAGCAGGATCTCGTCGCCATCGCGGCCGAGCGAAACGCTGATGGCGCCGCGGCCGTATCTGGCGGCATTGTCGATCAGGTTGGCAATCACCTGCGCGAGGCGTCTCTTGTCGGCAACGACAATGGTTGATTGGGCGGCGAGGGTGGTCGTGACTGGTGTCTCGGGGCGCGAGGAATGGGACACGGCCTGTCGAATGAACTCGGAGACATCGATCTCCTCGGCCTGTAGCGAGGCCGATCCGACGTCGTAGCGGCTGATCTCGAGTAGATCCTCGACGAGTCGGGTGAACCGCTGCACATCGTCGGTCAGGAGGTTGAGCGCCGTGCGGCTGCGTTCGTCGAAACTGTCGCGGCTGTTGTTGAGCACCTCGACTGAGGCGTTGAGGGTCATGAGCGGACTGCGCAATTCGTGGCTGACTTCGGAGGCGAAGCGCGAGTCTCGTTGGATACGGTCCTCGAGCGCAACCGCCATCTCGTTGAAGGAGGCGGTGAGCGACGCCAGGTCGGCGTCGGCGGGGGGTTCGAGTCGGGTGTCGAGTTCACCCGCGGCGAGGGACTCTGCTGCGGCGCGGACGTCGGCCAGGGGGGAGAGGGTGAGACGCGAAGCCCACCACCCGATCGCCGCGGCCAACACGGTCGATACGGCGGCGACGCCCAACAGGATGAGGCCGAGTGCACTCAGGGTCGCCTCGATGTCGTCGAGAAATATCGCCTCGAAGTAGGCCGCGTCACGATTGGGCAGCGGGATACCGGTGATAACGGCCGGCCGGCCGTCGAGGTTGGTGCGGATGGTGCCGGCCTCGGACTTGTCGACCAGATCGAGCAACGACGCCGGAACGTTCTCGCTGTTGAACACCTGGGTGTCCGAGGCGGTCCAGCTGTCGCCGAAACGCAGAAGTGGATAGGCACCCTTGGTGGTGCTCAGAGAACGGATGATCGCACCGAGCCCCTCGGCGTCGATCTCGGGTGTGAGTCGTGCCTGGACGCGTATCCCATTGGTGGTCACCACCCGGAACGCGGTCTCCTCTCGTGTCGCGAGCAGGTTTCGCCGAGTGAGGGTGAGGGTCGCCACGGCGATCGTGGTCGAGAGGATCAGTCCCCCCAACGCGAAGAACAGTGTGAGGCGCGACCGCAGCCCCAATCGTTCAAAGTGGGGAATCAACCTCATGTGTGCCAGACCCCGGCTCAGGCCTGAAGTTTGTAACCCAGCCCTCGCACCGTGACCACGTGACGTGGGTTGGCGGCGTCGGACTCGATCTTGGTGCGGAGGCGACGAATATGGACGTCGACGAGGCGACCGTCGCCGAAGTATCCATAGCCCCAGACCTTCTCGAGAAGGACCTCACGGCTGAAGACGCGACCCGGGGTGGACGCCAGTTCGACCAGCAGTCGGAACTCGGTCTTGGTCAGGTGGATCTCGGCGCCGGCCAGGCGCACGACACCCTCGTCGGGCACGATCTCGAGGTCGCCGAATATCATGTGGCGACTGCCGGCATCGGTGGAACGAACCCGGCGCAGGAGCGCCCTGATACGGGCAGAGAGTTCCTTCGGGGCGAAGGGCTTGGTGAGGTAGTCGTCGGCGCCGGCCTCCAGGCCGGCGACGACGTCGTGGGTGTCGATGCGAGCAGTAACCATCACGATCGGGACGTCGCTCACCCTACGAATGGCACGACAGACGTCGAATCCGTCTATACCGGGAAGCATGATGTCGATGAGCACGACATCGGCAGGCTCGCGTGTGAAGGCATTCAGCGCGTCCTCACCGGAGGCCGCCTCCTCGACGTCCCAGCCCTCGTCTTCGAGGGCGAGCCTCACGGATGTGCGGATTCTTTCGTCGTCTTCGACGGTCAGGATTCGTGTTCCCACGGAAGCGATGCTGCCAGATATCGAGGCCCGGTGGGCGCCAAGGCGGTGATTAAGTCACGCGGCGTGGACACCGGCCGACTCCAGCAGTCGACAGAATGCCTCGTAGATGAGCGGAGAGGCGCCCACGAAGGCCCCGTTGTCGTCAAGGTGGAAGTCGATGATCGCCCCGGCTTCGGCGGCTATCAATGCCCCCGCCGCCGTGTCCCAGGGGGAGAGCCCCCTCTCGTAGTAGGCATCGATCCGACCGCACGCGAGCGCGCACAGGTCGAGAGCGGCTCCTCCAAGGCGGCGGATATCGCGCACTGCGGGCAACACGTTCACGAGCGCCTCGGCCTGAGCACGACGCCGTTCGCGGTCGTAGGAGAAGCCGGTGGCGACCAGAGAGGTCGAGAGATCGGTGGCGCCTCCGGCGCTGATCGGCTCGCCGTTGCGGGTGGCTCCGCCGCCGATCGTGGCTCGGAAACGCTCGCCCCGTACCGGGTCGTGGACCAGGCCGGCGACGGCTGAGCCGGAAATGCTGGCCGCCACCGAAACCGAATACCCGGGAATGTCGTAGACGAAGTTGGTGGTGCCGTCGATCGGGTCGATCACCCAGGTGACGCCGGTGGCCGACTCGACCGACGAGCCTTCCTCACCCAGGAAACCGTCGTTGGGTCGAGCCCGGGAAATCGAATCGACGAGGGTCTTCTCAACCCAGCGATCCATACTCGTGACCATGTCGGTTCGGCTCGACTTCGTTTCGATGGTGAGGCTCGGATCGGCGCTGGAGCCGGCCACGCGTGCGATGACCAGATCGACGGCCGCATCGGCGATCACCAGAAGGTTGGCGGGAGCAGTGTCGCTCACTTGTCGCTCCGGTGTGCCCGCTCGCGGGCCTGCCTGGCGTCCCATTCGGCCATGGCCCGCAGCGTGAGCACCGCCACGATGGCGACGCCGATGGCGGTTCCGACCGCAGCGGCGACACCAACCGCCCCGGCGCCGGGGGGTATCACTTGGCGGGACATCGCCGGGATCCTACCGACGCCACGGTGCTCACCATGTCGACGCATCGGCTCTAGAGTTCCGTCCCGTGCGCGTCTTGGTTGTGCTGCCGACCTATCAGGAGTCGACCAACATCGAGGAAGTGCTTCGTCGCGCCCTGGAAGCGGTGCCGTCGGCCTCGGTTCTCGTCGTCGACGATTCCAGCCCGGACGGCACGGCGGACATCGCCGAACGGGTCGGCGCCGAACTCGGCTCCGTCGAGGTGATGCGTCGACCGGCCAAGTCGGGCTTGGGGTCCGCCTACCGCGATGGGTTCCGGCGCGGTCTCGCCGAAGGATACGACGTCCTCATCGAGATGGACTCCGACCTGTCCCATGATCCGGCCGCGCTGCCCAGCCTCATCGCCGGCCTGGCCGACGGTGCCGACCTGGTGATCGGCAGCCGTTACGTGCCCGGCGGCTCGATCCCCGACTGGACCTGGCATCGCCGCGCCCTGTCGAAGTGGGGGAATCGCTACGCCTCGTCGGTTCTGGGCATCAACGTCAGCGATGCCACGAGCGGCTACCGGGCCTACCGATCGGAGGTGATGGCCAAAGTCGACTTCCACACCGTGAAGGCCGACGGCTACGGGTTCCAGATCGAGATGGCACACCGGGTTCTCAGGGTGGGCGGAAAGGTGGTCGAGGTGCCGATCTCGTTCGTCGACCGCGCCCGTGGCACATCCAAGATGTCGAGCCGTATCGTGGTCGAGGCCATGATTCTGGTGACATGGTGGGGTATACGCGACCGTCTGCTCAGAAAACGCCGCTGACCGCCGACAGGACCACTGATGGAAACGGACCGAATCGCTCTGGTGCCGCCTCGCCGGCTCGGGTCTCTGCTTCGACAGGCGCGTGTCGCCGGCGGCATGGATCTCGACGAGTTGGCAGCGCGGGGCGAGTTCGGTCCGGTCGACCTGGACGACATCGAGGAGGGCCGACGGTCGGTCGACGACCCGACATTGGCCCGGCTTCTGTCTCTCTACGGGATCGAGGACACCGGGTTGCTACCCGAGCGGCCACGACTCGTCATCGATCTCGACAGCGGGAGGATCGCCGTCGATCAGGCCGACATCACGGTCGGGGAGACGACCGACACCGACGCCGTGCTCACCAGGTATCTGGCGCTCGTCTACCGACTTCGCGACCTTCCACTTGGTACCCCCATTCAACTTCGTGACGTCGACCTCGATGTTTTGTCGACGGCCCTTGAGATCGAGTCGAGCGACATCGAATTCCGCCTCGAACGACTCATGGGCCAGAAGGACGCGCTGCGCAGCGACCAGCGTAATCTTCGCAGGCGCCTGCTCGTACCCCTGGCCGGAGTGATGGTCGCGGCAACAGCAGTGGGAGTGCTGGTCCTGGTGTCGCAGAACAGCAACGAGATCGCCCCGGTCGGTACCGACACCCCCACCACGCGGGTTGTCACCGACCTCGGATCGGGCGGAGCGGTCCTCGACAATCCGGCGGCGCGGGTGGTCACCGACGTTGGGAACGGTGGGGCGGTCGAGTCGAATCCGTCGCCCGGATCGGGTGGCTGAGCGGGACAACTGTTCCGGCCCGGTCGCGCGACTGGCATGCTGGTCGGGTGCGCTACTGGAGTGTTGCAGGTGGATTGCTCAGTGACGAGCGCGGGCTTCTCCTGGTTGCCAACCGGCGGCGAGGCGGGTCGGTCGACTGGTCGACGCCGGGCGGAGTAATCGATGCGGGAGAGACCCCGATCGGTGCTCTGACCCGAGAGGTAATCGAGGAGACCGGACTTGTGGTCCGGACCTGGGATTCATTGTGCTGGACGGTTGAGGTCGACTTCGTCGACATTGAGATGCACCTCGATGTCGAGATACACTCTGCCGACTCGTTCAGCGGTGTCATCGCGCTCGGCGACCCCGATGGCATCGTCACGGCCGCGGAGTTCGTGTCCGGAAGTGAGGCGGTCGAACGTCTGCGCGCCAGCCCGATGTGGGTATCGGAGCCGCTGGGTCGTTGGATCGCCGAGCCTTGGATCGAACCGTGCCACTTCGCCTACTCGGCCTACGGGACCAGCCCGTCGAGGATGCGGGCCGAACGTCGATGACCGTGAGCGAGGCGCTCACCGAAGGCGCACCGCCGGATGGCTCGCTCGGATTCCTCCACGTCGACATGGATGCGTTCTTCGCCTCGGTCGAACTTCGTCGACGCCCCGAATTGCGGGGTCGGCCCGTGGTGGTCGGCGGTACCGGAGACAGGGGAGTGGTGGCGGCTGCCAGCTACACCGCACGTTCCTACGGGATTCATTCGGCGATGCCGTCGAGCCGGGCGCGGAGGCTCTGCCCCGACGTCGTGTTCATCGAGGGCGACCACGCGCTCTACGGCGAGGTGTCACAAAATGTGATGTCGATCATGCGTGGCTTCACTCCGCTGCTCGAGCCGTTGTCCCTCGACGAGGCCTTTCTCGATGTGCGCGGTGCTCTCCACGGGGTGATCCGGCCCGAGGAGATTGCGGCTCGGATACGACGTCGGATACTCGATGACGAATCGCTCACCTGCTCGGTCGGTGTGGCATCCAACAAGTTTCTGGCCAAGCTCGCCACCGAACGGGCCAAGCCCCGAGCCACGCCCACCGGCCCCGAATTCGGCAGCGGTGTGTTCGTGGTGGCGGTGGGAGGCGAACTTGAGTTCCTGCGACCGATGGCGGTTCGCGAGCTCTGGGGGGTGGGTCCGGCCACCGGGGCGAGGTTGTCAAGGATGGGAATCGAGACCGTCGGTGATCTGGCCGCTCAACCGGAGAGTCGCCTGATCGCGTCGCTGGGTCGATCCCTGGGCCATCACCTCCACCGACTGGCGCATGCGATCGACGAGAGACCGGTGGTGGTCGACCGGGGGATGAAATCGATCGGTCACGAAGAGACCTTTGCCCGCGACATCACCGATCCGGGTGACCTTCGGCGTCAATTGGTGAGGATGAGCGACGCGGTGGCAGCCCGGCTCAGGTCGCGAGGGCAGATGGGGCGAACCGTGAGCATCAAGGTCAGGTTCGCCGATTTCACCACGATCAGCCGCTCGTCGACAGTACCGGAGCCGATCGACGGAACAGGTGAGATCACCGACGAGGCCTCGGCCATGCTCGGGTTGCTGGACACGACTCCGGGGGTGAGGTTGCTCGGCGTGAACGTGAGCCAACTCTCGAGTTCCCGGATCCGCCAACTCAGCCTGGAGGACGTTCACGGGTCCTCGCGCGATCCCACCGACCCGGTGGTCGACGAGATCAGGGGCAGGTTCGGTGGTGATTCCATCGGTCGGGCGGCCGCGCTGTCGAAATCGGGCCGGCCGGCCAACAAGAAGATCGGTGACGCCCCCTGGGGCCCGGCCGCGGAACCCGAACCCGGAACGGCCGTCGAGGAGGTCGACTGAACAAACATCAGCGATCCTGGAAGCTCGCGCGTTGTTAGGCGGTTCCCGGTGTGAGACACTGTACGCACTAGGGAATCCGGGCGAGAGGAACGATGGTGCCCCTGTCTGAGGACGAGCAGAGAATCCTCATCGAGATCGAGCAGCATCTCTATGAGTCTGATCCAAAGCTTGTGCACGAGGTCTCCAAGACCACCGTCTACACCCACGCGTTCCGCAACATGAAGTGGGCCACCCTCGGCTTCGTGGTCGGGGTGGTTCTCATGGTCGTCCTTCTGGCGGCCAACTATGTCCTCGCCTTCGGTGGCTTTCTACTGATGCTCGCCAGCGTGTTGCTGTTCGAGAGAAGTGCCCGCCGCCTCGGTCGGGTCGGTCTCGATCAGATGACCCGCTCGATGCGGGGCGGGTCGATCAAGGATGCCATGGGCGGCGCCGGCGCCCGCATGCGCGAGCGCTTCAACCGTCCCGATCGGCCGCCCGAATAACCGAACACGCTCAACCCACGGGGTTCACTCGTCTGGGATCGAGGAAGTGTGCGGCGAGCTTTTGGTGGCCGACCGAGGTGTGGCAGTGTCGGGCGATCTCGTCCGACGCTCGGCATGCATCGTCGGAGATCCTCTCGGGATCGGCCGGCCGGCCGTAGCGCAGCACCGTCACGGCTCGAACGAGTTCGTGGACCCCGGGAATCTGTCGCGGCCACTCGGTCGCGATCCGTCGCTCGAACTCGAGTGGCGTCTCATGGCTCTCGTAGACGATGCCGAGAAGAGCCAGCGACGACACCGCGTCGTCGAATGCCAGCTCGGCTCGTGCCAACGGAACGCCGGAGACTCGTCTGTCCAGACGGCGACGACGAACGGTCCTCACGGCCGGAACCGCGAGGAGTGCGGCCGCCATCAGGACGACGATCCTCAGCGCTGACGGGATGCTGCCCCCGGATCCGTCGGACGGCCGGGTGGAACCGGTTGCGATGTCCGGCTGGGCCGGAACCTTCAAACCGGACAGATCACTCCCGGGGTCGGGGCCGTCGCCGGCCGCTCTCACGCGGCTGGTGGTGGGTGCAGTGTCGGTGGAGTTGAAAACCTGGCGGTTGGCGTCGTCGTTGACCCCAAATTGGGCCTCCTGCAGACCGGTGATGTCGGAGTCACGGGGGCGGGCCCGCCCGGGTGTCGGGTCGAAGGCGACCCAGCCGGCGCCGGCGAAGTAGACCTCGGGCCAGGCGTGGGCGTTGCGCCCGCGAACCACGTATACGCCTCTCGCCTCGTCCCAGTCACCCCAGGTGAAGCCGACCGCCACCCGAGTCGGGATACCGAGCGAACGGGCCATGGCGGCGAAGGTGGCGGCGAACTGCTCGCAATAGCCTCGGCGGGTCACGAAGAGGAAGTCCTCGACATCGGCGACGTTCTCACTGAGGGCGACATTGAGGTCGTATGTGAACAGATCGGGGTTGAGAAAGTAGTTCTGGAGCATCAGCGCGCGTTGGTAGTCGGTGGCGGCACCGGCGGTGATCCGGCGGGCCAGGGTGGAGACCGACGACGGCCAGCACCGGTCGGTGGTCGGTGATTCGTTGTCGCGGCAGGCCGGTGGGAGCGCGGTGTTCTCGGCCACGAACGCGGGATCGAGGCCGGCCGTGGCGTCGGCCGGAAGGTCGGCCGGAAGGTAGTCGGGAACGGACGATTTGATCGTGTAGGTGAACCCCGCCTCCGCCTTGTCCTTGTCCTTGCTCTTGACCACGAGAGCCCCGGTGGCCTTCTCGTATTCGAGTTCGATCCCACCGGAATCGATCACGGAGGAGACCTCGTAGGCGGCCGGTAGGTAGATGTTGCCGAGACGCCGGGTGGTGATGGTCTGGGTGATCGATCTGCGCTTCACCGACGGGTCGACGTCGGACCCGACCGGTCCGCGGATGTCGTCGAACTTCGATGACCGACGCCACACGTTGCCGTCGAATGAATTGAGTGCCATCAACCGCCAGTAGTCCTTGTCGGCCTTGTCGACGGCGACGGAGAAGATCTCGAAGTTGGACTGTTTGACCAGCGATGTGGAAATCTCGACGAGGGGGCTGATGACCGTGCGCGACTGGGGTCCGCCGGTGAGTTCGCGGAAATCGACGAGCGGGGCGCTCCGGGCGCCGGGGAGCAATGGTCCGACCAGGATTCCGGCGAGCACCGCCACGGCGGCAGCGGTGCCGCCGACGCGAAGGGTGGTGGAGATGCCGCGACCCGATCCACCGGCCGCCCACGCCTCCTCGCGCGCCTGACGTTCGGCCCGGAGCGTGAGCAACACGGCCCCGACCGCCGCGGCGAAGATGGCGCCATGGGCGAGTCCGTTGTGGCCAACACCCATCAGAGCACCAAAGACGAATACCGAGGTGGCCGGCAACACGGCTTCGATCGGGGACTTGAGTCTGAACGCGGCCCAGTCGGAGAGAAAGCCGAGCCACCAGCCGAACATTGCCAGCACCGCGACAAACCCCCTGACCGCGTCGACCGGCGCCGACTGATCGGTATAGATGCCCCAGGCCGCGGCGAGGTCGGTTCCCAGCGAGTCGAGTGTGGCGATGGTCGGGAAAAAGGCGCGTGCGGTGTCGGGGTAGATCACCGTGGTGAAGACGACGACGAAAGCGACTGCACTCACGAGTGCCGACAGTGGGGTGCTCAGACCGGAACGCCGCGTGGCGGCGGAGATCACGTGGGAAGCGACGACGATGATGATGACGCGGCCGAGATACGAGGTGTCGACGAACAGTCGCTCGAGACTGACCATCACCGCGATCGACAGTCCGGTGAGGGCGACTTCGGCCGCGAGCAAAGACGCCTGCTTCGGGTTCATGTCGTCACCGGCTTCCGGCTCCAGAGTCCGCGCCAGGCGGGTGAGATCTGCCCCGGCCCCGTGAGGTGGATCCAGCCGTGGCCGCCTGCTCCGGGTGGGGCCTGGGGGCTCCAACCTGCGGGGTCGACGGTGATCAGCGCCGACGCGTGGAGTCTTCTCGCCAGCCCGGCACGGGCCACCGGCCTCTCGAGGAGTCGGGGGTCGGCACTGATCACGACAACCCTTCCGCCGGGGGCGGGAACCGATACGTGAATGTCCGGTCCGCCCGATTCGAGCATGGCGAGGAACTCGAGCGCCTCGAGAATGCGGGGCGCACCACTGATGACATTGGTCGAGCGGCCTTCGGTGGTCTGGATCCTCGCCGAGTCGCCGGCGTTGAGGACCGATGACGCTATGGATGCCGCGATCGAAGTGGTGATGTCGAGAACATCATCGTCGTCACCCGGAGGGCGGGTGTCGATCACCAATGTGAGGCGACCATGGCGAGGCGGCTGGAACCGGCGCACCAGCAGATCGCCGTAACGAGCCGATGACGGCCAATGGACCTTGCGCAGGTCATCGCCGGATTGGTACTCCCGTAGGCCGTCGAACTCCTCGTCGCTGATGCCGAGGGCCTGCTTCTGCTGATCGCCCATCATCGGGTCGTGTCCGCTGAGTATGCGGGCCTCCGGAACGAACTCGATCGGAGGATGAACCAGCAGTGTCGTGAAACTTCCGAAGGTGCGCCCGCTTCGCGCCAGCCCGGCAGCGTCGACATCCTCGATATCGACCGGGCCGAGCCGGATGACACCTCGACGCGTCGTCGGCAGACGATAGGCGGCGATGGTGGACTCACCCGCCCTGATCGGGGCGAGTGAGAGTTTCACGCCGCGGGTGCTGCTGATCGAGTCGTTGAGCCGCAGCAGGGGGGTCTTGCGTCGGCCGAGATTGTGCACCTCGAGGTCGACCTGAATCGGCTTGCCGGCCTCGACCCGTGAGTTGGAGAGGCGGCGGGAGATGGTGAGTTGCGACGGCCGGGTTCGGCGAACGGCGACGGCGATGGCGACTGCCGTGACCGCCACCAGGCCGGCGACGATGAACTCGAGAGGTCCGAGGAGGCGACCGGATGCGGCTACCAGCAGGCCGCCGATCAGGAGCGACCATCCTCCCCGGGTCGGCATCTCAGCGGGTCTCGGGCCGGGGTACCGGGACGCTGTCGAGGATCTCCGTCAGCACGTCGCGTGGCTGGATCCCGTGCAATGTGCTCTCCGGCGAGACGATCAGCCGGTGGGGGACCACGAACGGAGCAAGTGTCTTGACATCGTCGGGGATCACGAAGCCGCGCCCCTGTGACGCGGCCTGGGCTCGCGACGCACGCTGCAGGTCGAGCAGCCCGCGTGGCGACAATCCCAGCGAAAGTGCGGGGTGGCGACGCGTGGCATCCGCGAGGTCGAGCAGGTAGTCGGCCAGGGGAGCCGCGATGTGCACCCGCGTGATGGCCTTGGCCATGTCGGCCATCGTGGCGGCCGAGGTGACCGGGGTGAGGATACTGGCCGGGTCGCTGGTGCCGGCGTGGGTGGCGAGCATCAGCCGCTCGGAGACGCGAGCCGGGTAGCCGACGCCGATACGCATGAGGAAGCGGTCGAGCTGTGCCTCGGGCAGGGGGTAGGTGCCTTCGTGCTCGATCGGGTTCTGTGTGGCGATGACCATGAAAGACGAACCGAGCGGGTGGGTGACGCCATCGCTGGTCACCTGCTTCTCGGCCATCGCCTCGAGCAGCGCCGACTGGGTCTTGGGTGAGGCGCGATTGATCTCGTCGGCGAGAAGGACATCGGCGAACACCGGGCCCGGCCGGAACTCGAAGGTGTTGGTGGCACGGTTCCACACCGACATTCCGGTCACGTCCGACGGCAGCAGGTCGGGGGTGAACTGCACCCGCCCGAACCGACCGTCGATGCTCCGGGCCAGCGCCTTGGCCAAGGTGGTCTTGCCCACCCCCGGGACGTCCTCGATGAGGACATGTCCGTCGCACACCAGCGCGATCACCAGCAGATGAACGACGTCGCGTTTGCCCTGGATGACCTTCTCGACGTTGGCCTGCACCGCGGTGAGGTGCCGGGTGAGGTCGGTGGCGGCCAGCTCGGTCGGATCGTCGCCGGGTCCCCGGGCCGGGAGCTGCTCATCGGTTGTCGTCACTGGGCCTCCGTCCGCCGTCGATCATGAAAAGGTCGACCGCACCCAGATTAGGTGCTGAGAGAGGCTTCGGCACGGCGCGTCGGCCCGTCAGAGTCGGATCGCCACGACCGGATGATCGGCCGAATAGATTTCCCGCCATGGCCCGCGCTCTCGCGATCGACATCGGTGGCACCAAGATCGAGGTCGCCATGGTGAGCGAAACCGGCGAATTGACCGACCGTCGCCGAGCCCCGTCCACTGATGCGTCCGATGGCGATGAGCTCTTCGAGCGTGTGGCCGCGCTCGTTTCGGTGTACGACCTTTCGGGCATCGACGTGTGCGGAGTCGGTTGTGGGGGACCGATGCGCTCCAACGGCGACCAGGTGTCACCGCTCAACATCGGCGTCTGGCGCGACTTCCCCTTGCGTCCTCGTTTGGCGGACCTGACCGGGCTGGTGACCGTTGTCGACAACGACGCCAAGGCGCTCGCCCTCGCCGAGGGATGGCAGGGGGCGGCGAGGGACGTCGACGATTTCATCGCTCTGGTGGTCTCGACGGGTGTGGGTGGCGGGATCGTTCTCGACGGACGACTGCTCGACGGGTCCGACGGCAACGCCGGCCACATCGGTCATGTCGTCGTCGAACCCGAGGGCACTGCACTCCCGGGACATGTCAGGGGTGTCCTCGAGGCCGAGGCCTCGGGAACGGCCATAGCCTTTCGCACCGGTCGGCCGGCGGCGGAGGCCGATACCCTCGAGATCGACAGAGCCGGAAGGCTCGTCGGCCGCGCCGTCGGGTCCGTTGCCAATCTGCTCGATCTTCGCCTCGCCGTGGTGGCCGGCTCGGTGGCCCTCGGATACGGCGAACCGTTCTTTCGGGCGGCCCAGGCCGAGATCGACCGGGTCGCCCGGCTCGATCATTCACGCGGCACACTGGTGGTGCCGGCCGGGCTGGGATCCGATGGCCCGCTGATCGGCGCCGCGGCGGTGGGGTTCAGGGGCATCGGCATCGACATCGGGGTGCGTTGAGATGCGGGGTGGCACAGCCGGAGTCGTGGTGGCGGTGTTGCGTCGTCCGTCGTTGTGGTGTACCGGTGTCACCGAGGCCCGACGCCTGGTGCCCCGACGCTGGTGGACCCGCCGACCGTTCCTGCCCGTCGCCGATCGGGCATTGATCAGATTCAGGGCGGAAACCCAGTACGGCGATTCCGATCACGTGTTCGAGGCGCGGGATGTCATCACTTGGCTGGAGTGGTGCCGCATCGAGAATCGTCGCGTCCGTCGGCAGCGCGGAGGCGGCCGGGACCGACCGTGACCGGGCTCCCAGACCCGTCGAATCGTCCGCACTCCTCGTGGAGGGTCTCCACCGAGATCGATACGGCCGAGGCCCTGCACCAACTCGACGAACCGGCTGAGGCGGTTCGCACCGTCCGGGTGATGCAATCCACCGGGCCGGCGATCGTGTTGGGGAGTTCGCAGCCGGAATCCGATGTCGACCTTGCCGTCGCCACCGGTCTCGGTTTCGGCGTCGCGAGGCGACGCAGCGGCGGTGGCGCCGTGCTGGTGGTGCCGGGCGAGCACGTGTGGGTCGATCTGCTGATTCCGCGCCGCGACCCTCTCTGGGATGACGACATAGTGAGGGCCGCGAACTGGGCGGGGGAGGCCTGGCTCGTCGCGCTTGGTTCGGTGGGCCTGACGGATGCGGTGATCCACCGGGGACGTCTGATCAGTACGGAGTGGTCGTCGCTGGTCTGTTTCGCCGGCATCGGCCCGGGCGAGATCGTCGTGGCCGGCCAGAAGGTCATGGGGCTGAGTCAGCGTCGTACCCGGGACTGGATTCGGATCCAGTCGCTGGTGCACACGAAATGGCGCCCGGACCTCCTGGTCGAGTCGCTGGCGCTCGAGTCGCCGCGGCGTCGACGATGCCTCTCGCAGGTGCGACGAGCCGCTGCGGCCGTCGAGGTGGGCAGCGATCTGCTCGTCCGGTCGTTGTTGGCGGCCCTGCCCGACTGAGCCGCTTCGACCCAACCGGCCGCGGCGAGTGCGATTGAGGGTGCGTGTCGTCACGAGACGCGAGATTCGTGACGAACACCTGTTCGGTCGCGCTCAAAGTGGAGATATTGGTTGCCTCAGTGGGGAAAATAGGGTAGAAGTGGAGCGAATAGGAGTATCTAGGAGCGCTTCGGGAATGTCAGGTGGGCATCGGGGTCCACGGTGGTCGGTTTCGAGAGAGAAGGGGGTGGAGATGGCGAGATTCGTGGGAGCCCACGAATACAGACTGGACGGCCAGGGCCGCCTGATTCTTCCGGCGTCGTTTCGGGCCCAACTGGCCGCCGGCGCCTACATAACCGCTCTCGACAACTGCCTCGCCCTCATGCCGAACGAAGAGTTCGAGGAGATGTCCGACCGCCTCGAGGCCCACATTGGCACCGGTGAGGTTCACGCCGATGCCTACCGTGAGTTCACCAGTCTCGCTGCCGACGTGAGCCCCGACAACCAGGGTCGAATCCGCATCAAGCCGGAGCACCTCGAGGCGGCAGGGCTCATCCGCAACGTGGTCGTGGTCGGCGTCGGCAAGCGAGCTGAGATCTGGGACCAGGCGCGCTGGAAGTCCAGACGGTCGAGCCGTTCGGAAAAGCTCGCCGACGCCATCGAACGAGGCTTCGGCATCGGCACGGTCTGAGCACACATCGCCTGACACATCACACCTCCCGCAATCCCACAGTCCCCGATTACACCAGACGAAAGGACCAACCACCGGATCAACGGCCGAATCGAACCGATCATCTGCAGTCTTCCGATCAGCAAATGGAAGACCCGTACTCCGCCCGCTTGCCATTAGCCCGATCGGGGGACAAATCCCGACGAGCGTCGCCGATCGGAGGACTGCAGATGAGCGGGAAATCGACCGCATCGATCGGTGATCCACACGATGCCAGCCGCCGGCCACCCACCGAACCAAGACGAAACGCCCTCCGATGTGAGTGGGTTCGTACACGAACCTGTGATGGTGCGGGAGGTCGTGGAGGTCCTCTCCCATGTCCCGGAGGGCGTGGTGGTCGATGCGACGCTCGGCGGTGCCGGTCACTCGGAGGCGCTGCTCGCCGCCAACGATCAGATCTCGATCATCGGGCTCGATCGCGACGACACGGCACTCGCGGCTGCCCGGATCCGGCTTGCCCCCCACGAGGATCGGGTCAGCCTCCATCACTGCCGCTTCGACTCGATGGGTGAGGTCGTTCGTTCGCTGGGCCATCGACACGTCTCGGGGTGTCTCTTCGATCTGGGAGTCAGCTCCCCGCAGCTCGATCATTTCGACCGCGGATTCAGCTTCCGCAATGACGGCCCGCTCGACATGCGCATGGATCGCAGCCAGGGCCGGACCGCCGCCGATGTCGTCAACGGCTACGACGAGGGCTCACTCGTCGACATACTTCGTCGCCACGGGGATGAACCGCATGCTCGCCGAATCGCCTCGGCGATCGTCGCGGCGCGCCCCCTTTCCTCCACTGCCGAGCTGGCCGAGGTCGTGCGTCAAGCCGTCCCCGCGCCAGCGAGGCGGCGGGGAGGACACCCGGCGCGCCGCTCCTTCCAGGCCATCAGGATCGAGGTCAACGAAGAACTCTCGATCCTGGCCGACGCGCTGGGTCAGGCCATCGATCTGCTCGGTCCGGCGGGCAGGTGTGCGGTCTTGGCGTACCACTCCGGCGAGGATCGCATCGTCAAGCGCACCTTTCGTGATGCCGCGGGCGAGGTACCGCCACCGCGCCCCGATCTGCCCCGGCCTCCCGGCACGCTGGCCGAGGTTCGATTGCTGTGGCGGGGTGCCCACAGGCCCTCGGCCGACGAAGTTGCCCGCAATCCTCGGTCCGAGGCGGCCAGGTTCCGTGCCGTCGAGAAGCTCGGCCGGGTGGCGTGATGGCCGCAGTGACTCCGGCCCCCAGGCCCCGCACCTCACCGGCCACGGCTCGAAAGAGTGCCGAACTCAGGGTGGTCAGGGTCAACAACCGTGTACGGACGGTCGGCACCCTCGGCACCATCGTGGGGTCCTTCATGTTTCTGCTGCTGTTCATGCTTGCCGGCCTCCACGCCGTTCTCGTACAGACCCAGGCCACACTCGACTCCGTCGACGCCGAGATCTCGTCGCTGCAGGTTCAGCGAAACGAGGCGCTGGCCCAGCTCGCGTGGCACGATTCCCCCGACGGTCTGGCCGAGGCAGCCTCCAAAGCCGGCCTGGCCCTCGCCACCGATGTCGAAACGCTTGCCCCCGTGGTGGAGGGTGACCTCATGCCGCCGGCCCGACCCGACCCGTTCGCCGGGGTGGTCGGGTGAGCGCCGTGAAGCGCCCGACCACGAAGACACGAAAAGTCAGAGCTGTCCGACCGCATGTGGGAAGGGGCCGCGTCGTCGTCGTCGGCATCGTATCGGGGCTGGTGCTGGCCGGATTCATGTGGCGGCTCGTCGATTTGCAACTGATGCCCGATCCGGAGCTGGCCTCGGGGATGGGCACCCGCATCGTCGAGCGATCGATTCGGGCACCCCGGGGTGAGATCCTCGATCGCCACGGCCGCCCGATGGCCCTCTCGCTTCCCGCCCCGACCGTGATCGCAGACCCCCGGCTGGTGCCCGCGGCACGTGTGCCCCAAATCGTCGCGGAACTCAGCCCCCTGCTTTCCACTTCCCCCGACGTATTGACTCGCCGCCTCAGCGGTGACGGCTACTTCGCCTACCTGGAACGACAGGTCGATCTCGACGTTGGAAAGAAGGTCGACGCCCTGGATCTTCCCGGAATCTCCACGATCGAGGAATCGCGGCGTGACCACCCCAATGGCGACTGTTCGGGTATCGCCGTGGTCGGCCGGGTCGACGTGGACAACAACGGGATCAGCGGGCTCGAGGAGCAGTACAACCGATCACTCATCGGCATCGACGGCCAGGTGTTCAGCGAATCGAGCGCCAACGGTCGAAACACCATCCCGGGCGGTACCCGGGTGGTTGACGCCGCCCGGCCCGGGAGCGACCTCACCCTCACCCTCGACCGCAACATCCAGTTCCAGGCCGAGAAGCTGCTCACCGATGCGGTCGTCAAGACCGGCGGTGATCTCGGGATCATCATCATCACGGTGCCGACCACCGGTGAGATCGTCGCCATGGCCAATGTGAAACGGAACAAGACCACCGGCGAAGTCGGATGCACCACCACCAATCTCGGGGCGATCTGGACCTACGAACCCGGATCGGTGATGAAGCCGTTCACCGTGTCGAGCCTCATCGAAGGCAATCCCGCGCTCGCGTCGGAGCCGATCGAGGTTCCGTACTCGATCACCCGCGACGACGGAGCCTCGGGAAAGGTGTTCCGGGACTACTGGGTGCATGACACCGAACAGATGTCGCTCACGGACATAATCTCGAAGTCATCGAATGTAGGTGCGATTCTCGTCGGCGAGAAGGTGGGCCCCGATCAACTCCACAGCACGCTCGTCGACATGGGTTTCGGTAGTCGCACCGCACTCGGTTTCAAGGGTGAGGCCAGTGGCATCCTGAACAGGCTCGACATTAATTCTCTCGCCCTCGCCAACGTGTCGATTGGTCAGGGCATAGCGGTCTCGCCGTTGCAACTGATCAGCGCATACAACACCTTCGCGAACGGGGGCATCCAACCCGACCCGGTCATCGTGATGGACGATGCAGGGGGAGCGGGGCGACGAGTCCTCAGCTCCACCTCGGCCGAAAGGGTGCTCTCCATGATACGACAGGTCGTGGTCGACGGAACCGGTACCAGGGCCGCGATCCCCGGCTATGACGTAGCGGGCAAGACCGGCACCGCGTGGCAGCCGTGCTCGGTCGAGTTCGGTTACCTCTGCCAAGGCGGCGGTCGACACTACTCGGCCACGTTCGCGGGAATTGTGAGCAACGACAAGGGCCCGGCCCTCTCGGCCGTGGTCATCATCGACAACCCCCAGAAGGCCCTCGGCCCGTACGCCGGCGGTTCGGTGTCGGCCCCGATCTTCAAGGAGATCGTCTCCTACGCGCTGCGCCAGTTGCGGGTCGCACCGGTTGGCGACCCCGGCGTCCCCCAGGACCGTGTGCGGGCTCAGCCGGCCACCCAGCCGATCGTGCCCACTCCCACCCAGGCCGCGTCGTGACGTGTTCTCTTAGCGAGGTGACAGCGGTTCTCGCTTCGATGGTCACCGAGACGACCGGCACCGCGACCACGATCGCCGATGTCGAACACGATTCACGTCGGGTCGGGCCATCGACCCTGTTCGCATGCATCCCGGGAGAGGTGACCGACGGTCACCTCCACGCCGAATCGGCGATCGACGCCGGGGCCGTCGCCCTTCTCACCGAGCGTCGGCTCGGGCTCGGGGTCGCCGAGGTCGTGGTCGAGTCGGTCCGCCGGGCGATTGGTCCCGCGGCGGCGATCGTCTACGGGAATCCCAGCCGCGATCTCGATGTCGTCGGCATCACCGGCACCAACGGCAAGACCACCACGGCGAGACTGCTCGTCGGTGTACTCCGCCGGCTCGGTGGGTCCGTCCACGAGATCGGCACCCTGACCGGAGTCCGTACCACACCCGAGGCCCCGGAACTGCAACGCGAACTCGCATCGTCGGTGACCCGAGGAGACTCGGCCGTGGCGATGGAGGTGTCTTCGCACGCTCTCGATCTCCACCGTGTCGACGGCACCCGCTTCCGTGTGGTGGCCTTCACCAACCTCGGTATGGATCATCTGGACCACCACGGCACCCTCGAGGCCTACTTCGACGCCAAGGCGATGCTCTTCACCCCCGAGATGGCCGACTTCGCGGTCATCGACGGCAGCACCCAGGCCGGCGAGGAACTGGCTCGTCGGTGTGAGGTTCCGTCACTGATCATCCAACGCGACAGCGTGAAAATCGTCGAGTCGGGCCCGCGTACCGCGTCCTTTCGGTGGAGAGGGACTCTCGTCGATCTGCCTCTCGGCGGGGCGTTCAATGTCGCCAACGCGGTGCTTGCCGCGGAGATCGCGGTGGCCCTGGGCCATGACGTGGGCGACATCGTCGGCGCTCTCGCTGCGAGTGAGTCGGTCCCGGGTCGGTTCGAGAGCATCGACGAGGGCCAGGACTACACGGTGATCGTCGACTACGCCCACACCCCCGACGGGCTGGCCGCCGTGCTCGAGACGGCGCGAATGGTGACCGACGGAAAGCTGGTGGTGGTGTTCGGCGCGGGAGGCGACCGCGACACCGGGAAGCGTCCCCGCATGGGCGAGATCGCGCAGCGATGGTCCGATCGGGTGGTCGTGACGAGTGACAATCCGCGAAGCGAAGATCCCTCGGCGATTATCTCTGCCATCGTGTCGGGCATGGGTCACCCTCCCGAATTGATCGAGCCCGACCGGCGTTCCGCAATCCGGCACGCATTGGCCGGGGCTCGTCGAGGGGATCTGGTGCTCATCGCCGGCAAGGGGCACGAAACGACCCAGACGGTCGGCGACGAGGTCCTCGATTTCGACGACCGTCAGGTTGTACGTGAGGAACTGGCCCGGCAGGCGAGGAGGGCCTCGTGACCCGGCTTCTCACCGCAGCAGCGTTGTCGATGATCGTGTCGCTGTTCGGCACCAAGGCTCTCATCGTGTGGCTGGCGCGTCTCCGGATCGGCCAGCCCATACGCGATGACGGCCCCGAGGGCCATCAGACCAAGGCCGGCACACCCACCATGGGCGGCGTCGCGATCGTCGCCGGTGCCGTCGTCGGTTACATCGCGTCGGACGTGTTCGGTGGTATCTACACCCGCAGCGGAATCCTCGTGATGCTGGCCATCATCGGTGGCGGGGCGGTGGGTCTCATGGATGACTGGATCAAGGTCGTGGCCGCCCGCAATCTCGGCTTGAGCAAGCGGGCCAAGATGCTCGGCCTACTGGTTGTCGCCGTCGGATTCGCCGTCCTGCTGGACCGGTACACATCGGTGCACACCACGATCTCGTTCACCCGATTCGACAATCCCGGCTGGAATCTGGGCCATGTCGTCTGGACGGTGTGGGCGGTGCTCCTGCTGGTGGGAACGGCGAACGCGGTCAACCTGACCGATGGCCTCGACGGCCTGGCGGCGGGCGCGGCGGCGTTCGCGTTCGCGGCGTTCACTTTCATCGGATTCTGGCAGTTCCGCCACGAGGATGTCTACCTGGTGAGCCACGCCCTCGACCTGGCAGTGGTCAGCGCCGCCATGATCGGCGGGATCATCGGGTTCCTCTGGTGGAACGCCGCGCCGGCCCAGATTTTCATGGGTGACACCGGGTCGTTGGCCATCGGCACCGGGCTGGCAGCTCTCGCGTTGGCCACCAACACGCAACTCCTGCTTCCGATCATCGCCGGCCTCTTCGTGATGGAAACCGTTTCGGTGATCATCCAGGTTCTGTGGTTCAAGCGTTTCCATCGACGGGTCTTCAAGATGGCACCCATTCATCACCACTTCGAGCTGGCCGGCTGGCCGGAGACCACGGTGATCGTCCGGCTCTGGATCGTGTCGGGGTTGTGCACCGCGGTTGGTCTCGGATTGTTCTACGCCGACGCGATCAAGGCCGGCTTCACGGCATGAACGACGGCGCGAGGGGCCTCATCCTCGACCGCCCAGGCCGGTGGCTGCTCGTCGGCATGGGAGTCACCAACCGGTCGGTGGCCGGTGCGCTGCTGCGACGTGGCCACACGGTGATCGCCGTCGATGACGGCCCTGATCAGCAGCTTCGCCGGGCCACCGAGGATCTCGGAATCGAGCTGGTCGAGGCTCCGTCGGCCGAACGGCTCGCCGACCTCGTCGTTGGTTCCGACATCGTGGTGCCCGCGCCGGGTCTGCCGGAATCGCACCCGGCGTTCTCCCTGGCCGACGCGACCGGTCGACCGGTGGTCGGGGAACTGGATCTCGCGGCGGCGTGGGATGACCGGCCGGTGGTCGCCATCACCGGAACCAACGGAAAGACCACCGTGGTCGAGTTGGTGATCGATTGCCTGTCGCTCTCCGGAGTGAAGGCGGTGGCGGCCGGCAACACGGGGCTGCCGCTGGTCACCGCAATCGACGATCCGTCCACCGAGATGTTCGTCGTGGAGGCTTCGTCGTTTCGTCTGGCGCGGACCACCGAGTTCCGCCCCGATATTGCCACCTGGCTCAACTTCGCCCCCGACCATCTCGACGTTCACACCGACCTCGACGCCTACGAGTCGGCCAAGGCGACCATCTGGGCACGGGCCGGCGCCTCGACCGTCGCGATAGCCAACATCGACGATCCGATCGTGATGTCCCATGTTCCGGGTATCGCCAACCTGGTGACCTTCGGTCTCCGTGACGCCGACTGGCACCTCGACGACGAACAGCGTCTGTGTGGGCCCGACGGACCGCTCATTGCCAGATCCGAACTCTGGCGGACTCTTCCCCACGACGTGACAGATGCCCTGGCGGCCGCGGCCACGGCAATTGCCGCCGGTGCCGATCCCAGCGGCGTCACCGAGGCCTGCCGCTCGTTTTCCGGGCTGGCCCATCGCGTCAGCGCGGTGGCCACCATCGACGGGTCGACGTTCTACGACGACTCGAAGGCCACGACGCCTCACGCCACGGTCTCGGCCCTTCAGGGGTTCGAGTCGGTGGTTCTCATCGCCGGCGGACGCAACAAGGAGATCGACCTGTCGTCGATCCTCGCCGGGGAGGACCACATCGCCGCCGTCGTGGCGATCGGCGACGCCGCCGAGGACATCGCGCACGTCTTCGCACCGCATTACCCGGTCGAGACCGCCTCCGACATGGACGACGCGGTTCGCCGGGCGGCACGGCTCGCCCGCGGCGGCCGCCCGGTCCTGCTCTCACCCGGCTGTGCATCGTTCGATTGGTACCGGAACTACGGGGAGCGCGGTGACGACTTCGCTCGTGCGGTGAGGGATCTGGCCGAGGAATCGGGAGCCGGCTCGCCATCGGCCGACACGAGCGAGGAGCGGCCATGACCGCCACCCAGAGACGTTCGACCCGCCGGACGCAGAAGTCAGCGACCCGCACCCGTCACCCGACCGCGAAGGCGGCACCTGGCGGACGGGGGCCACGGCGACCGGTCGGGCGCCGTACCCCGTTGTTCCTGGCCCTGTTCGTCACCACCACCGCGCTGGTCACCCTCGGGGTGATCATGGTGCTCTCGGCGTCGGCGGCCGTCAGCATCGAGGACACCAACAGTGCGTGGAGCCTGTTCCTGCGCCAGCTCATGTGGACCTCGCTCGGGGCGGTGCTGCTGCTTGTCCTGATGCGGATCGACTATCGCGTGTGGCGCAAGGTGGCTCGCCCGGTAATGGCGCTGTGTGTCCTGTTGCTCGTGGCCGTGATCATCCCCGGCCTCGGGATCAAGGCCAACGGGGCGGCACGATGGCTCGGCGTCGGTTCGCTCACATTCCAGCCTTCGGAACTCGTAAAACTCACGCTGGTCCTGTTCGTGGCCGACATCCTCGCCCGGCCGGCGCGATCGATGGCGGACAACAGGTCGACGACCCGTCCCGTCGTGGTCGTCACCCTCGTCGTGGTCGTTCTCCTGATGCTCGAGCCTCACCTCGGGGCGACCATGATCGTCATGGCCATCGCCACGTCCATGCTGTTCCTGGCCGGTGCTCCGATTCGTCGCATGGCAGGTCTGGGAGCTGTCGTGGGGTCGATCGGATTCCTCGGCGTCATGGCCTCACCGTGGCGTCGTGATCGTCTGCTCGTGTTTCTTCATCCCGGTGCCGATCCCGATGGTGCCGGGTATCAGCCACTTCAGTCGTTGCACGCCATCACATCGGGTGGACTGAGTGGTGTGGGTTTGGGTGAGAGCCGGGCAAAGTGGGGGTTCCTTCCTTATGCCCACACCGACTTCATCTTCGCCATCCTCGCCGAGGAGCTCGGCCTCATCGGGGCCACCTTCGTTGTCGGCTCCTTCGCGGTGATCGGTGTGGCCGGATTCAAGACCGCACTTCGGGCCCCCGATCGTTTCGGGATGCTCCTGGCCGTCGGCATCACCACTTGGATCGTATTCCAGGCCGTTCTCAACATCGGCGCGGTGATGGCCGTACTGCCGGTCACCGGCGTGACGTTGCCCTTCATGTCGTTCGGTGGGTCGTCGGTCGTGATGACCATGGCCGCCATGGGAGTGCTGCTCAACATCGCCAGGCAGGGTCGTTGAGTCCGCCGCGGGACACTTGGGCGGTCATCGCCGGTGGCGGCACCGCCGGCCACGTTCTCCCGGGGCTGGCGATAGCCGAAGAACTGGTGCGTCGGGGCCTGCCGCGGTCGGCCGTGCACTACGTCGGCAGCGCCCGTGGCATCGAGCAGAGGCTGGTGCCGGAGGCCGGATTTCCGCTGACGGTTCTGCCCGGCCGGGGAATCCAGCGACGATTCTCTCTGGAGAACCTCCGTTCCGCGGCCGGTACCGTCTCGGCTCTGTTCACGTCAATCCGGCTGCTGAGGCGGGTCCGGCCATCGGTGGTGATCGGCCTCGGCGGCTACGCGTCGGTCCCGTGTGCGGTGGCCGCGGGGGTGCTGCGCATCCCCTTGGTGGTGGCCGAGCAGAACGCGGTCCCCGGGGCGGCCAACCGTCTGGCCGCCAGATTCGCGCGGGCGTGCGCGGTTTCGTTTCCCGCCACCAACCTGCCGCGATCCACGGTCACCGGCAATCCCGTGCGATCCGAGGTGCTGGCTGTCGACCGGGCGACGCAGAGACTGCGGGCCCGCGATACTCTGGGGGTCTCGGGTGACCGCGACTTTCTGGCCGTGTTCGGCGGGTCGCTCGGCGCCAGGCGGATCAACGAGGCGCTGTTCGAGGCTCTCCCCGGATGGAGTGGCCGCGGTGATCTGGCCATCCGACACGTTGCCGGCACCCGCGACTACGACGACCTCGAGTCGCGGCTGTCGATCGGAACCGACGATGCACTCGCGTTCCGCCTGGTTCGATACGAGGACGACATGGCCTCGGTCTACGCTGCGGCCGATCTGGTGTTGTGCCGGGCTGGGGCCAGCTCGGTGGCCGAGTTGGCAGTGGCCGGGGTCCCGTCGATCCTGATTCCACTGCCGGGAGCGCCGGGCGACCACCAGACGGCCAACGCCCGGGCACTGGCCGGAGCAGGAGCAGCGGTGATGGTCCCCGATGCCGAACTCGACGGCGCCCGTCTGTCGGCCGAGGTCGAATCCCTGCTGGCCGACCGCCCGCGCCTTGCCGCCATGTCGAACGCAGCCGTCGGTTCGGCACGTCGCGACGCGGTGGCAGCGGTGGTCGATCTCGTCGTGGCCAACGCCGCAAGGCCGATTCCCGATTTCTCAGGAGGCGAATCGTGACACCCGACCTGAGTGTTCCGCGTCGTGTTCACGTCGTGGGTGCCGGTGGTGCCGGCATGGGGGCCATCGCCTCCGTTCTCCACTCGATGGGCCACACCGTCACCGGATCGGATCTCAAGGACGGTCCGGTGGTTCAACGACTGATCGCCGTGGGCATCCCGGTGAGTGTCGGCCATGAGGCACTCAACATCGGGGGCGCCGAGATGATCGCGATCAGCACGGCGATACCCGAATGGAACCCGGAGGTACGCGCCGCCCGCAAAGCCGGGGTGCCGGTGCTGCACCGAACCGAGATCCTCCCGGCCATCGCCGCCACCCGCCGCACCATCGCCGTGGCCGGAACCCACGGCAAGACCACCACGAGTTCCATGCTGTCGTTGGTACTCGTGGAGGCCAACATGGCCCCGTCATTCATCATCGGTGGTGATGTCAACGAGGTAGGCTCCGGCGCCGCGTGGGGCGAGGGCGAGTGGTTCGTCATCGAAGCCGATGAGTCCGACCGTACGTTCCTGTCGCTCGGCGCCGAGATCGCGCTCGTCACCAGCGTGGAACCGGATCATCTGGGCACCTACGGCAACGACCCCGAGGCGCTTCGCCGGGCGTTCCACCGGTTCGCCGGCGAGGCCGACACCTGCATTGCCTGCATCGACGACCCGGGGGCCGCCGAAATCGCCTCCGGGGTGGGCGCGCTCACCTATGGCACCGACCCGGGCGCCGATCACCGAATGATCGACATCGACAGATCGCGTTCGAGCGTCTCGTTCACCCTCACCCATGACGGGGACGAACTCGTCAGGATCGATCTTCCGACCCCGGGTCTCCACAACGCCCGCAACGCCGCGGCGGCGGTCGTGGCCGGATTGTCGGTTGGAGCGCCGGTCGATGCGGCAGCACGGGCGCTGTCGAGGTTCGGCGGTGTGGCCCGGCGGTTCGAATTCCGGGGTGAGGCCGATGGGATCGTCTTCGTCGACGACTACGCCCACCTCCCGACCGAGATCGCCGCGGCGATATCGGCCGCCGAGGATGGTGACTGGGATCGAGTCGTCTGCGTGTTCCAACCGCATCGATTCAGCCGCACCGCGGCACTGTGGCGGGATTTCGGCGGTGCATTCTCCGAAGCCGATCAACTGGTCGTCACCGAGATCTACCCGGCGGGGGAGACACCTCGACCCGGGATCACCGGAAAGCTCGTCGTTGACTCCGTGCTCGACGCCGACCCTCGATTCCCGGTCGCGTGGATGCCGCGTCTCGACGATGCCGCCGACTGGCTCGTGTCCCACCTGAGGCCGGGAGACCTCTGCCTCACGCTCGGGGCCGGTGACCTCACGGGAGTTCCCGACCTGCTGATCGAACGGATCGAGGCCAGGGGTTCGAGGTGAGCGAACATCGTGATCGCGTGCCGGAGACGATTCGGCGTATGGGTTCGGCGTCGTTCTCGGCGAGAGTCGGCCTCGACGCCCCCATCGGACCCTTGACCACCTACCGGGTCGGGGGCAGTGCCGCCGTGCTGGTCGAGTTGGCCACCGTGGCCGAAGCCGGGGAGCTGGCCGAGATCGTGGCGACCACAGGTGTACCCACCCTGGTGATCGGTCGCGGGTCGAACCTGCTCGTGTCCGACCGTGGTTTCGCCGGCGTCGCCGTGGTTCTCGGGCCGGGATTCGCACAGATTGAGGTGTCCGGCACACGTGTGATCGCCGGTGGCGCGGCCAGGCTCCCCGTGGTGGCGAGGACCACGGTCGATGCCGGGCTCACCGGGTTCGAGTGGGCGGTGGGAGTGCCGGGTTCGGTGGGTGGTGCGGTCCGGATGAACGCCGGCGGGCATGGGGCCGAGATCCGCGATTGTCTGGTTTCGGCCGGGGTCGTCGATCTCGGGTCCGCAGTCACCCACGAGTTCGATCCCGAATCCCTTCGATTCGGCTACCGGACCTCGTCCGTCACCACGTCGCAGTTGGTGCTCGAGGCCACGTTCGAATTGGAACCGGGCCGTGCCGACGAAGGGCGCCGCCGGATGGCGGAGATAGTGCAGTGGCGTCGTTCCAACCAGCCAGGCGGGCAGAACGCCGGCTCTGTGTTCGCGAATCCTCCCGGACACAGTGCCGGCCGCCTCATCGACGAGGCCGGTGCCAAGGGTCTTCGCATCGGCTCGGCCCGGGTGTCCCCCAAACACGCCAACTTCATTCAGGCCGACGAGGGTGGCTCGGCCGACGACATCTTCGAACTGATGGGCCGAGTCGCCGGGATGGTCCTCGCTGCCCACGGAATCGAACTCCATGCCGAGACGAGACTGGTCGGGTTCGATCGTCGGTCTCCCGGACGGGGCTAGACGCCATCGTGGCCATCGACCCGAGGATCAGGGCTCGCCGCGTAGCGGTCAAGAGAGCGGAGGGGCGGCGGCGCCTACGCTACCTGATGATCGTGCTGGGGCTGGGCCTCGCGCTGGGGGCGGCCTGGCTGGCCTCGCGTTCGGCCCTGCTCGACGTCGACAACTTCGAGGTCAACGGTCTCTCCACCCATTCCGATGCCGACATCATCTCCGAGGCGGCGATCAAGTACGGCACGCCGTTGCTCGACGTCGACCTCGGTGCGGTCGACACGAGGGTCGAGGCGCTGCCCTGGGTGAAGGACGCACGCTCCGCCCGCCAATGGCCGGGCACGCTCAGGATCGATGTCGTGGAACGGGTACCGAAGGCGTTGATCCCGTCCGGCGAAGGGGTCTACGCCCTCATCGACGAGTCGGGAGTGGTCACGGCGAAGACCACCGTCGAGTCGGCGCCTGATCTGCCGGTTATCGACGTGGCGTTCGACACCGAACTTGGTCGTGTGGAGAAGGCGGCACTGCCGGGGTTGGCCGTGGTGGCGGCGATGCCGTCCGATCTGCGGCCTTGGATTCAGCGGGTTCTCGTCGATCCCGACACGGGGAAAGTCGGGCTCGACCTGGTTGGCAGTGCACGAGTCGACCTCGGGGGCGTGTCGCTGCTGGGCGACAAACTCGACGCCGTCAGGTCGGTACTGGCCGGCGCTGATCTGACCTGCCTGGCGGTGATCGACGCGACCGTGGCCGACCTGCCGACCATCACCCGCAACGCCGAGTGCAATGGTTCGCCCGACGCCACCGGAAACGGCTGATCGTGGTTGCTGCGACACCGTCCGCACGCGGTTACCGTTGCTCGTATACCGTCGGTCCATGGCCCGCGCCGGCACGGCGCGGCGGTTCACCGGTACAACTTCTCCCACAGAGCCGGGAAGGCTGCATCCAATATGTCTGATCCACAGAACTACCTCGCGGTGATCAAGGTCATCGGAGTCGGCGGGGGCGGTGTCAACGCCGTCAATCGAATGATCGATGCCGGTCTCAAGGGCGTCGAGTTCATTGCCACCAACACCGATGCCCAGGCGTTGTTGATGAGTGACGCCGACGTCAAGCTCGACATCGGACGCGACCTGACCCGCGGTCTCGGCGCGGGAAGCGACCCCGAGGTCGGTCGCAACGCGGCCGAAGCCCACCTCGATGAGATCCGTGAGACGTTGTCGGGTGCCGACATGGTGTTCATCACTGCCGGCAAGGGTGGCGGCACGGGAACCGGAGCGGCCCCGGTGATCGCCGAGGTGGCCAAGAGCCAGGGCGCGCTCACCATCGGCGTCGTCACCCGGCCGTTCGCGTTCGAGGGTCGCCGTCGTTCGGTGCAGGCCGAGCAGGGGATTCAGCGACTCAAGGAGAAGGTCGACACCCTGATCGTGATCCCCAACGATCGGCTACTCTCGGTCGCCGACGCCGACACCTCGGTGATCAACGCTTTCAAGATGGCCGACGAGATCCTCCTTCAGGGCGTCCAGGGCATCACCGACCTCATCACCACACCGGGGTTGATCAACACCGATTTCGCCGACGTGCGTACCGTCATGACCGACGCGGGCAGTGCCCTCATGGGCATCGGCAACGGCAGCGGCGAAGGCCGAGCAGTCACCGCGGCCCGGGCCGCGATCTCGAGCCCGCTCCTCGAGGCCAGTATCGAGAACGCCCGGGGAATTCTCCTCAACATCTCCGGGGGCACCGATCTCGGCCTGCTCGAGGTCAACGAGGCGGCGGAGATAATCCACGCCGTCGCCCACCAGGATGCCAACATCATCTTCGGTGCCGTCATCGACGACGAGATGGGCGACGACGTCAAGGTCACGGTGATCGCCGCCGGATTCGATCGTTGGGATGATTCGGCCTCGCCCCGGTCGGCTCGCCCGGTCGCACGATCCGTTACGCCATCCGATGGGACCGACGCCACCGGCGAGGTGTCGATAGCTGATGTCTTCGCCGAGACCGACGACGAACTCGATCTGGGCGATGGCGACGACGACTTCGATGTCCCCTCGTTCCTGAAGTAGACGTGCATCGCGGATTCTGTCCGCAGGGGTTCGGGGCATGATCTCCCGTACCTTGTCGGCTGGACACGGCATGGTGGCGAGAATCGTCAGCACATCACGTATCGACGGTGATTTCAGCGTGAGGCGTGATCCCGGCGACCTGCAGCCGTTACGGGCGGCCGTGGTGTCCGGTCCGTGGACGTGGCTCGATCAAGTTCACGGGTCCGGCGTGGTTGTCGTCGAAAGTCCGGGCCAATGGGCGGGTCGCGCCGCCGATGCCGCGGTCACCGCCACGCCGGGGTGCGTCCTGGCGATCCACACCGCCGACTGTGCGCCGGTCGTGATCATCGGCAGCGGTGCGATCGGGGTGGCCCACGTCGGCTGGAGGGGCATCGTGGCCGGGGTCGTCCCGGCCACGGTCCACGCGATCCGGCGGATAGGGGCCGACGGTCCATTGAGCGCCCACCTCGGTCCGTGCATCAGAGCCGATTCCTACGAGTTCGGTCTCGATGAACTCGACGCGGTGGCCGCGGTGGCCGGAGATTCGGTTCGTGGTGTCACGATCGATGGCCGCCCGGCTCTCGACATGGGCGCGGCGGTGGCCGCGGTTTGGTCCGAGCTGGCCACCGACGCGGTGATCGACTCGGGTCTCGACACGGCCCGACCCGATTTTTTCTCCCATCGAACTCGTGCCGATCGTGGTCGGCAGGCCACGGTGGTGTGGTTGGAGGTCCTGTCGTGAACGCCATCGATCCGGAAATGGTCGCCCTCAATGTAGAGGTGTTGCGTGGGCGTCTGGCCGACGCCGGCGGCCCCGGTGTCAAGATCGTCGCGGTGACCAAGACGTTCGATGCCGGCGCCATCCGGGCCGCCGTGGCGGCCGGAATCACGGACATCGGCGAGAACTATGCTCAGGAGTGCACGGCGAAGATCGCCGAACTCGATGTGTCACCAACCGTCCACTTCATCGGCCACCTGCAACGCAACAAGGTCCGCAAGCTGGCGCCCATCGTTGACGTGTGGCAGTCGGTCGACCGCGTCGAGGTCGGGGCGGAGATCGCCAGGCGCGCTCCGGGTGCGATGGTCATGGTGCAGGTCGACATCTCCGGCGAGGAGTCGAAGTCGGGATGCGAGGTTTCCGACACCGAATCTCTCGTCTCCCACCTCGACGGGCTCGGGCTGCGGGTGGTCGGCCTGATGGGAATCGGGCCGCTGGCCGCCCCCGAGATGAGTCGTCCCGGATTCCGGACACTCCGATCGCTGGTCGACCGGCTCGATCTCGCGGAATGCTCCATGGGCATGACTGCCGACCTCGAGGTGGCGGTCGAGGAGGGCTCGACCATGGTTCGAGTCGGAAGTGGCCTGTTCGGCGGGCGTGTCGGCCGGCCGCCGACCTCCTGATCTCACCGGGGTATGCGCCCGTGACGGGTCACGATGCGAGTAGATTCAACACACTCGATCGACGAGGGTAGGAATGTTCAAGAAGGCGCTCATCTACCTGGGGCTGGGCCCCGATGAGGAGTACGACCAATACGCCGATGCCGGTGACGCCGTCGAAGCGGTGAGGCCGGTGCGTGATGCCGTGGTTGCGCGGCCGTCCGGCACCGTCCACCCGATGGCTGTTCCGCGTCCC
Organism: Acidimicrobiia bacterium; assembly: GCA_003231645.1. Classification (GTDB taxonomy): domain Bacteria; phylum Actinomycetota; class Acidimicrobiia; order Acidimicrobiales; family Aldehydirespiratoraceae; genus SZUA-87. The sequence goes on from QIIW01000066.1 coordinate 53,552, forward strand.
GAACCGCGACCGGTCGTACGGCCCGTTGCCGCGGCCCAACGCCCATCGGCGCTCGCCGCAGCGGATCTCGCGCCCGATCAACGCTCGACAGGATCCGCCGTCAAGATCGTCGAATCGCTGCCCGTCAAGCCCCATGCCGCCAGCCCTTCGTCGTTCAACGAGGCCCAGGACATCGGCGACCGGTTCAAGATCGGGCAGCCGGTCATCGTCAACCTGCAAGGAGCCGATCGTGAGCTGCGACGCCGACTGATCGACTTCTCGAGCGGATTGTGCTACGCGCTCGGCGGAAAGATGGACAAGGTCGCCACCCACGTCTACATGCTCACGCCGGCCGATGTGGAAGTTTCTGCGGCCGACGCCCGCCGGGCGCTCGACTGATCCACGGCCGTCATGTCCTCGATCATCTGCTTCGCGCTCTACCTCTACCTCATCCTGATCTTCGCCCGGATCCTTCTGAGCTGGTTTCCGCTCGACCCTGGCGGCAGCGGCGCCGTGATCGCCGGATTTCTCTACATGGTCACCGATCCGGTGTTGGGGCCGCTCCGTCGGCTCATCCCCGGAGTGAGAATGGGTCGGATGATGCTCGATCTCTCGCCTCTCGTCGCCATCTTCGCAATCGAGATCCTGACCCAGTTCATCTGCTGAAGTTGTTCTCGGTCCCCGGGCTCTCGACGTTCGCGGGTCTAGCATCGGGGGATGGACGAAATCGCAGCTCTGTCCCAGGAAATCGAGTTCCACGAGAAGTTTCGTGGATACGACCCCGACGAGGTCGAGGTCTATGTCGATCGGGTGAGGAAGACGGCAGCGCTGGCCATCGGTCGGATCTCCGAACTGCACCAACGGGTCGATGCGGCCGAGGCGCTGATCGCCGCCGGCAGGGTCGATACGGCCGAGGAGACGCTCGGTCGGGCGCTGCTGCTCGCCCAACAGACTGCCGATGACCTCGTGGCCGACGCATCCGAGCAAGCTGCCGCGGTGGTTGCCGCGGCCGATGAGAGCGGCGTGACGACCATCGAGGGGGCCCGGGCCGAGGCCGAATCGATCCTGCGCGATGCCAACGACCGTTCGTCACGGATCATCGCCGAGGCCGAGACCGATCGACGGGAGGCGATTCGCCGAGCGGAGTCGGAGGCCGCCTCTGCTGAAGCCGATACGCGCCGGAGGCTCGAGGCCGATGTCGCCGACCTGTCCACCACACGTGGTTTCCTCGAAGACGACATAGAGATTCTCGAAAGACACGTCCGCGAGCAGCGAGCCAACCTGTCGATGATCGTGTCGTCGTTGACCGATCTGATCGAGCAGCCCGACTCGTTCCGTCTCGAGCCGGCGCCGGCCACGAGTGGCGTTGTTGTCGATCCTGTCGACGACATCTCCGACCAGTCGGAAGCCGACGTCGGCGCCACAACACCGCCCCCAGCGGATGTGGTCGAGGAGATGGAGTCCGTGGCGTCGCCGCTGTCGGAACCCGAACCCGAGACGTTGCTCATCGAGGAGCCCGTGCCCGCCCTCAACAGCAGTGCGTTCGAGGCGGTGATCGATCTGGACCGCATGGCACCGTCCGATCCGAGCCGGGAAGACCCGGAGATCGAGCCGGTGTCACCAGCGCCGCCCAGGCTGATGACCGCCGCCGACGTTGACGGTGACATCGACAACGCAGCTCCCGTGGATCCGGGTCCCGCCACGGCACCAGTCCCGGCGGTGGCCGCCGAGCCACTTTTTGCCGAGGGTGCCGCCGTCGACAGGGCTGACCCTTTCGTGGTGCAAGTGTCGGGTCTCGCCGACGGTGACCTTCTGGCCGACGACAACGATGCGTTGTCGGCGTTCTTCGATCAGGACGACGGAGACGCCGATCGGTCGTGGTTCGGTCGTAGGCGCTGACCCGTGACGGAGGGCGGCGACCTCATCGAGGTGAAGGTCAACCCCCACGCCAAGCGCGGCCAGGTGAGAATCGACGGCGACACCCTCAGGGTGTCGGTGGTCGTGGCCGCGGAGCAGGGCCGGGCCAATCGGGCGGTGGAGGATGCGGTCGCCGAGGCCCTGGGACTCAGGCGGCGGAAGGTGCGGATCGTGTCCGGCTCGAAATCGAGGCGCAAGCTGATCGCGATCGACGGGATGAGTATTGACGAGATCCGGAGTCTTCTGACCGACTGACTCCCGCTCGATGCGCGAGATTGCATCGTCCCAGGCCTACAATCCCTGCTTCGCCGGGGCGTCCGCCACGGAATCTGGCAGGGAAGGCAGCGGTTGAATGGGCACAGCTCGCAAGGCGACACGCAAGTCGTCAACCGCGAAATCAGCGAAGAAGTCAACGTCGAAGAAGGCAGTGGCCGAGAAGGTCGGCGAATCGAAGTCTCGATCCAAGAAACTCGTGACCGGCGAGGCGGTGGTGAAGTCGACGGCTCGCAAGGCAGCCGTCAAGAAGGTGCCGAGCCCCAAGCTCAGAGGCAAGCAGGCGGCAAAGGGCACGGCGGCATCGAAGCCCACGACATCGGCAAGGAAAGTGAAGCCGAAGGCCAAGAAGGCGGCGAAGAGTCCGTTGTCAAAGAAGTTCGTCGACGAGATGAAGGCCCGCCTGATCGAGGAGCGGACCAAGTACCTCCACACCGCCGAAGACATGCGGGCCGAAGCCGACTCGCTGTTCGCGGACCGCGAGCCCGGAGATGTGCAGTTCGACGAGGAGTCGGGCGAGGGTGACACCCTCGCGGTCGAACGCGAACGCGGCTTGGCGCTTTCCTCCCAGGCACGTTCGGCGGTTCATCAGATCGACGAGGCTCTCGCCAGGATCCAGGCCGGCACCTACGGCATTTGCGTCACGTCCGGCCTGCCCATCCCCAAGGCCCGTCTCGTCGCCATACCGTGGGCGGCCGAGCGCGTTGAGTACAAGGTCGGCGGACTATCGCGCCGCTGAACAACCGGCGTGTTTGGCCGCCACGTGATCGTGGTGGCTGAGTCGTGAGACGCGTCATCGAGGAATTGATCCCCGAGGGCCTCGAAGGCGAGAGGGTCGACAGGGTCGTTGCCATGCTGGCCGATGTGAGCCGTTCGGTGGCGTCGAGCCTCGTTTCCGACGACGCCGTGCGGGTTGATCAGCGGGTGGTCGCCTCCGGCTCGGCGCGTGTGACCGGCGGCCAGGTGATCTCCATAGTTCTACCCGACACCGACGAGCCGGCCGTCGTGGGTGACCCGTCAGTGGATTTCCGGGTGGTCCACGAGGATGACCACATCCTGATCATCGACAAGCCGGCCGGCCTCGTGGTGCATCCGGGTGCCGGCAATCTCGACGCCACCCTGGTCAACGGGATTGTCGCCAGATACCCCGAAATAGCTGCAGTCGGTGAACCCCACCGTCCGGGCATCGTCCATCGTCTCGATAGGGGGACATCCGGGCTTCTCGTCGTCGCCCGCACCTCCGAGGCCCATGTCGCGCTGGTCGAACAGATGAGCCACCACGATCCGGAACGGGTCTACACCGTTCTGGTCTGGGGATCCCTCGACACATCGTCGGGCGTCATCGACGCTCCGATCGGGCGATCGAATCGCCGGCCGACCCGCATGGCCGTCGTCCGCAGTGGCCGCCCGGCCGTGACCCGCTACGAGGTCGAACGTCGATTCGCCGACCCCCATCCGACCACACTCGTCACCTGCCGACTGGAAACCGGGCGGACCCACCAGATCCGGGTTCACCTGAGCGCGATCGGCCATCCCGTCGTGGGTGACCGCGACTATGGGGGCGGCAGGCCCGGTATCGATCCGGGTCGGCCCTTCCTGCATGCCTGCCGGCTCTCGCTCATCCATCCGGTGAGTGGTGAAACGATCCGTTTCGATTCGGGCCTACCGGCCGACCTGGTCGAGATCTTGGCCGCGCTGTCCTGAAGGCCACAGCCCCGACCGCCGGATCGGCCACCGGGCTCGCCCCGGATCAGTCGGCGCCGGCATCGGGCCATGCGGCATCGCCACGGGCCATGCTCGCGATCTGGGCGAGCGTGAAGGAGTCGAGAAACGTCCGCATCTGCGAACCCGCCGCTCCCCAGATCGTGAGCAACACACACTGCCCCTCGTGATCACAGGCTCCGTCGGTGTGGGGCTCGCCGAAATCACCGGCGGTGATGGGTCCGTCGACCGCCCGCACGATGTCGGAGAGTCTGATCTGGTCGGGCCGGTGCGCGAGGACGTATCCACCGCCCACCCCCCGCTTGGAGCGCACGATGCCGGCACCCTTGAGGGCCAGTAGAATCTGTTCGAGATATGGCTGAGGCAGAGCCGTGCGTTCGGCGATCTCGCGCACCGAGGTTGGCGTCCCCTCGGTGTGGAGTGCCAGCGACAGCAGAGCCCTCGCCGCATAGTCCCCTCGGGTCGACACCCGCATGGGCGCATACTAGCCAGGATGCCGACGATGACACGGCATCGCCCGCCCGCAACGACTCGAGGTTCACGTGCAAGACGATCGGCCGATGATTCCCCGCTTCGGTGACGACTGCGTCACGAGACTGATCCCCGCGTTGCTGGATCCGCGCGCCCGGCCGTTCGCCGCGCTCCCCGATGGCATTGCGGATGTCAGTGCCGTGGTGCTGCTGGTGGTCGATGGCCTCGGCTGGAACCAGTTGGGCCAACGTCCTCGTGTCGCTCCGGTCCTCTCGGAGATGGAAGGTGGACCCGTCACGACGGTTGCTCCCTCGACCACCGTGACGGCGCTCACGTCGATCGTCACGGGTACCGCTCCGGGCGAGCATGGCCTGGTCGGGTACCGAATCGACGTCGGGGGGCAGGTGCTCAACGCGCTTCGGTGGTCGACCACCCGGGGTGACGCCCGATCGGTAATCGTTCCCGAGGAGTTCCAGCAGGTACAACCGTTTCTCGGCCAGCGCCCGGTGGTCGTACAGAACGCGATGTTCGCCGGAAGCGGCTTCACACGAGCCCACCTCCAGGGAGTTCGACACAGCGGATGGAGGACATTCCCGACTCTCGCCGTCGAGGTCAGGCGGGCCCTGGCCGCCGGAGAGCCCTTCGTCTACGTCTACTACGACGGTATCGACAGGATCGCCCACGAGTTCGGATTCGGCGAGCACTACGACGCCGAACTCGCCGGGGTCGACCGCCTTGTCACCGAGTTGATGATGTCGTTGCCTCGGGGAGCGGCACTGGTGGTCACCGCCGATCATGGTCTGGTCGACTGCAGCACCGGAAAGGTCGAACTCGAAGACGCGGTGAAGCGACTGGTGGATCGCCAATCGGGCGAAGCGCGATTCCGCTGGCTGCATGCCGAGCCCGGGCGGTCGCGGGAGCTGCTGAAGGCCGCGATGGCATCGCACGGGCACCAAGCCTGGGTGTGGTCGGCCGAGCAGCTGATCGACGAGGGATGGCTTGGCCCGGTGGTCACCGATGTGGCCCGCTCGAGACTGGGCGATGTCGCGCTCGTCGCCCGCGGCATCAACTGGTTTCTCGACCCGGCCGACGGAGGTCGGATCACCCTCATCGGCCGCCACGGCTCACTTACCGCCGACGAAGTGCTGGTGCCGATGCTGAGCTTCGTATCCTGAATCACCTGCAGTCACGAGATCACCAAGAGAAGAGAGGGTTCCGTTGCCAGACGACGAGACCGTTGAGGTCACCCCCATCACCGATCGTCCCGAGATCCTCTCGGGCGATGCCCCCGGGCCCGACAGTGAGCCCGACGAATCGGTCGACGAGACGGTCGATCACCCGGCCAAGGTGATGCGTATCGGGGCGATGATGAAACAACTGCTTGACGAGGTCCGTTCGGCCACGCTCGACGAAGCGAGCCGAGGCCGTCTTCGCGAAATCTACGACCAATCGGTCGGTGAGCTCGGCTCGGCGCTCTCCCCCGACCTGAGGGACGAGTTGAGCCGACTCGTTCTGCCCTTCACGGGTGACGACGTCCCTTCGGCACCCGAATTGCAGGTGGCGCAGGCCCAGCTCGTCGGTTGGCTCGAAGGCCTGGTCCAAGGCATGCAGGCCATGTTGTTCGCCCAGCAGATGGCAGCTCAGCAGCAGTTGGCGACCATGCGGGGGGCGATCGGCCCGGGGCCGTCACACACCGGCGAACCCATCCCCGGACACAAGCCGGAGCAGCCCCACGGCACCTATCTCTGAGCCGCCCGACGAGGGGGTGGACAACCTGATCGGCCCCCGATATGTTCGATAATCACACCGCTGTGATTCCTCCACAGGACATCCACAGCTTTGTTCACACCCCAGCGGAGACCGCGTAGCCCCGATGGGCAATTCCTTCACCCATCTCCATGTCCACACCGAGTATTCAATGCTCGACGGAGCGTCGCGCCTCGCGGACGTGATCGCCGCCGCCGCGTCGGATGGCCAGCCCGCCCTCGGCATCACCGACCACGGCAACATGTACGGGGTGCTCGACTTCTACCGCGGGTGCAACGACGCCGGTATCAAGCCGATCATCGGCACCGAGGCCTACATGGCCCATGACTCGCGGTTCGAACGGCCGAGTCGGCGGGGCAGGATCGACGATTCGGGTGGCGATACCGACGGTGGGAGGAAGCTGTACTACCACCTGACGCTGCTGGCCGAGAACAATGTCGGATACAAGAATCTGATTCAGCTCGCCAGCCGGGCCTTCATGGAGGGCTATTACTACAAACCCCGGGTTGACTGGGAGATTCTGGCCGAACATTCCGAGGGCCTGATCGCCACCACCGGTTGTCTCGGTGGACACGTGCTCCAGTCGCTGGTCCACGGCGATGAGCGAGCGGCCCTGGAGAAGGCGGCGCGTCTCCAGGAGATCTTCGGGCGCGACAACCTGTTCGTCGAGCTCCAGGACCACGGCATCCCGGAACAACACCGGACCAACCCCAAACTGCTCGAGATCGCCAAGTCGATCAGCGCTCCGCTGCTCGCCACCAACGACAGCCACTACACCCACCAGAGCGATTCACAGGCCCACGACGCTCTGCTCTGTGTGCAGACCGGCTCTCTGTTGAGTGACACCGACCGCTTCAAGTTCCACGGTGATCAGCACTACCTGAAGTCGGCCGGTGAGATGAGGCGACTTTTCGCCGAGGTCGAATCGGCCTGCGACAATTCCCTGTGGATAGCGGAACGCGCCGATGTCACCATCGAGTTCGGCAAACCGCAGCTTCCCGAGTTTCCGCTTCCCGAGGGCTTCGGGTCCGATCGCGACTATCTGCTTCACCTCACCATGGAGGGTGCCGGCGAGAGGTGGGGCGACCCGCTGCCCGATGCCGTGCTCGAACGCCTGGCCTACGAACTCGATGTCATCAACAGCATGGGATTCGCCTCGTATTTCATTATCACGTGGGACCTCATCAAGTACGCCCGAGACCACGGCATTCGCGTGGGTCCGGGCCGTGGTTCAGCCGCCGGATGCGCGGTCGCCTACACGCTGCGGATCACCGATCTCGACCCCATCGAGTACGACCTTCTCTTCGAACGCTTCCTCAACCCGGCGCGCGTGTCCATGCCCGACATCGACATGGACTTCGACACCAGATTTCGCGACGAGATGATCCGCTACGCAGCATCCCGTTACGGCCGCGACAACGTGGCCCAGATCATCACCTTCAGCCAGATCAAGGCCCGGGCCGCGGTGCGCGACGCGGCCCGCGTGCTCGGGTATCCCTACGCGATGGGCGACCGTGTGGCCAAGGCCATGCCTCCACTGGTGATGGGCCGTGACACCCCGCTGCGCTACTGCTTCGAGCAGGATCTGAAATACGCCGACGGCTACAAGGCAGCCGGTGAGTTGCGCGACATGGCAGCGAGTGACGCCGACGTGGCAAGGGTGGTGGAGGTGGCGCGTGGGCTGGAGGGACTTCGTCGCCAGGACGGCATCCACGCTGCGGCCGTGGTGATCACCAAGGAGCCGCTCACCGAATACATGCCGATTCAGCGCAAGCCCGAATCCGGCAAGGACATCAGCGAGGTCCCGGTCGTCACCCAGTACGAGATGCACGGCGTCGAGGATCTCGGCCTGCTCAAGATGGATTTCCTGGGGCTGCGAAACCTCGACGTCATCAGTGACTGCCTGGAGTTGGTCAAGTCCACTCGAGGGATCGATCTCGACATCGATTCTGTTCCTCTCGACGATGTGCCGACCTTCGAGCTGCTCAGACGGGGCGACACCATCGGAGTGTTCCAGCTCGAGTCGGGGCCGATGCGGGCCCTCATACGTTCGTTGGCCCCCACGTCGTTCGACGATGTGGCGGCTCTCGTGGCGCTCTATCGGCCCGGCCCGATGAACGCCAACATGCACAACGACTATGCCGACCGCAAGAACGGCCGCAAGCCGATCGAGGTTTTCCATGAGGACGCCAGAGAGCTCCTGGCCGACACCTACGGACTGATGATCTATCAGGAATCGGTCATGCGGGTCGCCCAGAAGTTCGCCGGCTACTCGCTCGCCCAGGCCGATTCGCTCCGCAAGGCCTGCGGCAAGAAGGACCGCGAGATCATGGCCATGGAACGAGCCGGATTCGTCCAGGGATGTCGCGACCAGGGCTACGGCGAGAAACTCGGCACGAAACTGTTCGATGTCATCGAGAAGTTCGCCGACTACGCGTTCAACAAGAGTCACTCGTTCGGCTACGGATACGTGGCCTACCAGATCGCCTATCTGAAGGCCAACTTCCCGGTCGAGTACTTCTCGGCCCTGCTCACCAGTGTGAAGGGCAAGCTCGAGACCGCGGCCGTGTATCTCAACGAGTGCCGGGTGATGGGTATCGAGGTGCAGGTCCCCGACATCAACCGGTCCGACTCCGACTTCACCCCGTTGCCGAACCAGGACGAGGAATCCGAATCGCTCGGCCGGATCGTGTTCGGGCTGTCGGCAGTGCGCAACGTCGGCGTGGGTTTCGTGGCCCGGATAGTCGACGAGCGCAACGCCAACGGTCCTTTCGATTCGTTCAACGATTTCGTCGAGCGGGTCGATCTCGAGGCGCTCAACAAACGCACCATCGAGTCGCTGATCAAAGCGGGCACCTTCGATTCGCTCGGCCCCCCCCGCAAGGGACTTCTCCAGGTCTTCGAGCAGATCGTCGACCTCACGACGAAACGTCGGCGCGAGCACGACATGGGGGTCATGTCGTTGTTCGGCGACGTCGATGAGGCCCCGACCTTCGAGGAGCGCCCGTCGATCCCGGACGTCGAGTTCGACAAGATGCCCAGGCTCGCCCACGAAAAGGAGATGCTCGGGCTCTACATCTCCGATCATCCTCTGCTCGGCATGGAGGCATTGATCCGCCGCAAGGCCGACTGCACGGTTAGCGATCTCGCCGACATGGTCGATGGCTCGATCCGCAAGGTCGGTGGCGTCGTCACCAATCTGCAGCGCAAGTGGACCCGGGCCGGAGAGCTGATGGCCGTGTTCGAGTTGGAGGATCTGGGTGGTTCGGTTGAAGCGATGGTGTTCCCACGCACCATGCAGGACCACGGACCGAAGTTGGCCGACGACGTGATCGTGCTGATCCGTGGACGGGTCGAGAACCGCGACGACATTCCGAAACTGTTCGTCCAGGACATCGAGGTGGTCGAGGATCTCAGCGATTCGGCTCCGGTGAGAGTCAGGCTCACCCCCGAGAACCAGCAGGCGTCATGTATCGCCGAACTCAAGTCGATCCTTGCCGCCCACCCTGGCGACTCGCCGGTCGAGCTGCATCTCAGTGATCGCCGGGTGCTACGCCTTCCCGACGACTATGCAGTCGACAGCGCCAACGGCGTCATCGCCGAACTCAGGGTGTTGCTCGGCCCCGATGCCATCCTGATCTGATCGCCGGCCAAGGCTGGGGTCCTGGGGGTTTTCGGCGACATGCCCAGCCTCGGACACCGCGGAGTTGCGATTCTCGGCGAAAGGCTGTGGACTGTATGGGTTGGATTCGACGATTTCGGGAGCACGGTAGCAGTGGCGATCGAGGTAGAAACCAGAGACTGCACCAGCTTGACCGACGCCGAGTTGGCTGAGATGGCCGACCTGTGCGCTTGTTCTCCCAACGCCTACGAGGTCGGTCTGCTGTCAAAGCAGGTCGAGGAGTGGGTTCTGGTGGCGGTCGCCACCGAGTCAGGGAAGATCCGTGGGTTCTCCTACTGCACGCTCGAACGTATCGGCGGCACACCCAGCCTCTTGATCGGCGCGGCCCACACCTGCCGAAACTCCAAGCGCGACACCGTCCTGCGGGCGATGATCACCGATCAGTTGCGGCGCTCGGTGCTGGCGTTCCCCGACGAGGATGTTCTCGTGGGCAGCCAGTTCAATGATCCCAGCGGTTTCGAGGCCTTCAAGACCCTCAATCACGTTGTGCCTCGTCCCGACCACAAGGCGTCCGGTGAGGAGCGCGCCTGGGGCCGGCGGCTGGCCAAGCGGTTCGGCATCGGTGCCACCTCCTACGAGGACCGGGTCTTCATGGTGCGTGGTCACGGTCAGCAGGCCACGGTTCTCGATCATGAGAGTTCCAAGCCCGAGAAGATCCCGGCCGGTGTGGCCGCCCAGTTCGACGGCCTCGATGTCGTCAACGGTGATTCGCTCATAGCGTTCGGCTGGGCCATGGCCGAGGAACTCGAGAAGCTGCTCTGAGCGGACGGCCCGACCGGCCAAGGTGGAGTATTCGGAGGTAATCGCCCGGCGCAGGATGAGTCGCTCGTTCGAGCGTCGTCCCGTCGATCCGGGGGTGCTCGAACGGCTGCTGCGGCAGGCCCTGCGGGCGCCGTCGGCCGGCAACACCGCGTCGCTCCGGTTTCTCGTGCTTGAAGGAGCGGAACAGACCGGTTCCTACTGGGACCTGACATTGCCTCATGATCGGCGCGTCGATTTCGCGTGGCCCCGCCTGCTCGATGCGCCGGTGTTGGTGGTGCCTTGGGTCGATCCGGATGCCTATGTGAGCCGATACGCCGAGCCCGACAAGGTTCGCGCCGGTTTGGGTCGGACAGTCGATGACTGGCCGGTCCCCTATTGGTTCGTCGACGGGGGAGCCGCGGTGATGTCGCTGCTCCACGGCGCTGTCGATGTCGGGCTCGGAGCGCTGTTCTTCGGACTGTTCGATCATGAGGACGCCGTCCGGTCGCGATACGGGGTGCCCGCCGGGAGGCGGGCGGTGGGCGTGGTCGCGTTGGGCCACGCTCGGGCCGAGCGGCCGTCGGGGTCGGCCCGACGCCCCCGGGCGCCCTTCGACGAGGTGATTCATCGGGGCCGGTGGTGACATCCGGCCGAGCGACGCGAACTGGCGTTGGCTTTGGCAGCGGGATTACTCTCGTTTCGAACCACCGGACCGCATCGCGGAGGAATCTATGGTCACCAAGAAGGCCACGACCGAGCAGGTACCCCTGGTCGACTACCTGCGTCTCGGCGCCCGTCCCCACCTGCGGGCCCACGAGTGCACCAACTGCGGGGCGCGTTTCTTTGATCGACGCAACGCCTGCGCCAAGTGCGGAAAGACTGCGTTCAAGAACGCCAGGATCAGGAATTCTGCGACGGTGAGGGCGTTCACGATCGTCCACCGGGCTGCGCCCGGAATCCCTGCTCCGTACGTGTCGGCGATAGTCACCACCGAGGACGGCACGACGGTGCGATCCAACATCGTCAACTGCGAGCCGTCGCCCGACGCGGTGAAGCTCGGCATGAAAGTGAAGTTCACCACCTATGCGATCGGTATCGACGACGAGGGTCGGGAGGCCATCGCCTACGGATACCAGCCGGTCTGACCCGGACGACAGAGAGGTATTCCAATGGCAGGAGACGACGTCTGGGTCCTCGGGACCCACATGACCAGGTTCGGTCGCTATCCCGACAAGGACTGGGTCGATCTCGCGAGCGAGAGCGCGATGGCCGCCATGGCCGACGGCAAGGTCACCATCCACGACATGGAGATCCTGGCGGCCGGTTCGTTGTTCAACGTCTCGGGCGGCCCGGGACAGCGCATCCAAAAGCAGATCGGCCAGACGGGAATTCCCGTTTACAACGTGGCCAACGCGTGTGCCACCGGTGCCACCGCTCTTCGCACCGTCTACATGGCCATCAAGGCGGGCGAGGCCGAGATCGGTCTGGCGGTGGGTGTCGAGCAGATGGGCAAGATGGGCATGCTCTCGGGTGGCACCATGAAGGTGAGCAAGACATTTGAGCCCGAAGGTCGCTACGGAGCGGTTACCGGGATCGACGGATACCTCGGCACCGAGGGCATGCCCGGCGTGTTCGCTCAGGCCGGCATGGCTTATGCGAATGAGTTCGACGGGGTCGGTTTCGAACAATTCGCGAAGGTGGCCTACAAGAACCACAAGAACTCCACGAGGAATCCGCTGGCTCAGTACCGCAAGGAATTCAGCCTCGAGGAGGTGATGGGCGCCCCGGTGATGGCCTACCCCAACACACTGCTCATGTGTTGCCCCACGGGCGACGGTGCCGCCGCGGCGGTGCTGGTGTCGGCAGAGCGTCTCAAGAGCATGTCGAAGAGAGTGCAGAAGAGGGCCGTGAAGATCTCGGCGTCCGTGCTCACCTCCGATCCGTGGACCGAGGACTCCCAGGTCCTGCCCGACGTCAACACCCTCACCCGCAACGCCGCGAATCAGGCCTACGAGAAGGCCGGGGTCGACCCGGCCGATCTTGATCTGGTGGAACTCCACGACTGTTTCGCCACGGCCGAACTACTCCACTACGACAATCTCGGACTCTGTGAACACGGCGGGGCCGGCGACTGGATCGACTCCGGCGGTCCGTTCCGTGAAGGTGAGATTCCGGTCAACGTGTCCGGTGGCCTGATCTCGAAGGGCCATCCGATCGGCGCCACCGGCATCGCCAACGTCTACGAGGTCACGACCCATCTTCGGGGCGAGGCCGGTGACCGTCAGGTCAAGGGCGCCAAGGTCGGCCTCACCCATGTGATCGGGCTCGGGTCGTCGTGCGCGATCCATATTCTGGAGAAGGCCGCAGCCTGAACCGATCGCGATGGCTCCGTGCCCGCCGTGCCTACGCCGATGTCGTGGGCGACGATGATCCGGCCCGCGTCGATGTGGCCGGCGGTGCGGTCGACCTGAGGCCGGGTTGGGACGTCGACGAACCGGGCGATCTCCGGGTCGAGGGCGCCTCGGCGGTGGTGTCGGGACCAGATGACCTGACAGAGCTGAGACAGGTGGTCGAGCGGATGACCGGTCCGGGGTCGTGGCCGGTGTGTGGAGTGCCCGACGGATTCGTGGTGGTCGAGACCCGCCGTGTGGTGATCACACTGTCGCGACCCGGGCCGATGCTCAGGCTCGTCATGTCGATGGACGACCTGGTCGACGACCGTTCCCGGGCCTGGCGGACCTGGAAGACCGTTGTCGAGTCGGTGGGCGCCGCTCTCGGTCCGATGTTCGACCTCACCGTCGAGGTGATGTTGGTGCGTCCAACCGGATGACAGGTCGATCAGGCGGAGGCGAGCCGTTCGAGTTCGGCGCTGATCCGCTTGACACTCACCCGCCCGTGGACACCGACCTTTTGTGCGAAGAGGCTCACCCTCAGTTCCTGGAGGCTCCACGTGAGATCCTCGAGTTCGATTGACCACGGGCGGGTGGCGAGAAGATGTTCGTGCCTGGTGTCGAGTCGGCGGATGGTACGGGTGGTCTCGCGGTCATGGGACACGGTGTCGACGATTCGGTCGAGCCGGCGCTCGGCGGCGGTCAGATAGCGGGCGATGTCGGGCAGTCGCTCGCCGCCGACTCCGGCGATGAACCCTTGGTAGACGAGTCGCTGCATCTGCTCAGAGACGTCGTCGACGGTGACGACGAACGCCTCGGTGTCGAGGAGGCCGACACGGTGCTGCAGGGTCCGCCAGGCTTCGAGCACATCGACCGAGGCGAGCGCGATATCGCGAACACGGTCGGGAAGCCCGGATTGCACGCTGGCCTGGAGGGCCTCGAATTTGAAGGCGGTGAAGACCGTACCGCCGGCGTCGGTCATCAGATCGTCGACCGCGGCGGCCACACAATCGTCGAACCACGAGCCAGGGTCGTCGTAGGGGCTCACGACTATTGCCAGCTTGACGGAGTCGGTGAGCAGTGGACGCAGGACCCCCGACAGCGATGGCCGGTTGCACAGGAGCAGCCGGCGGGTACCCGACCACATCGACTCTCGCTGTTCGGCCGGGGTGGCCAGGAGCCGAACCGAGACAGATGCACCGTCGTCGACCAGCGACGGAAATGAACGTACGACCTGGCCGAGGCCCTCCGACTCGATCACTCTGGGAATCTCATCGATCGTCCACGAGGTCAGACCGACTCGCTCGATCGGGTGTCGGCCACCCGAGAACAGGCGGCGTGCCTCGTCACGGATGTGTCGTTCGAGCAGGTCGAGGTCGTCGTCCTCGGCCAGGACACCGTGCTCGTCGACTATGCGGAAGTGGGGCACCAGATGCGTCGGCAGGTCTCGAAGATCGAAGTCGTCGGGGGTGGTGTCGACGTGGCGGATCTGCTGGAGGGCGACGCGGATCTGCTCGATGAGACGGCCATCGGTATCGAGCAGCGGCATCACCCGGGCGATGGTCTCCGGGATCGGCACCATTGCCCTGCGTATCGGTTTCGGGAGCGACCGCACGAGCTCGGTGACCAGTTCCGTTCTCAGTCCAGGCACGTTCCATCGGAAAATCTCGGGGTCGAGACGGGTGAGTACGTCGACGGGGACGTCGATCGTCACTCCGTCGGTGGGACTGGACATGTCGAACTCGTAGTGGATGGGAAATCGGAGATCGCCGTGGATCCAGGTATCGGGAAAGCCGTCGGGTTCGATGGGTTCGGCCCCGGGTTCGACAAGATCATCGACGGAGAGGTCGAGAAGAGCAGGCTCGTCGGCCGCGGCCTTCTTCCACCAGTGATCGAAGTGGCGAGCCGACACGACATGGTCGGGAATCCGGTCGGAATACAGGGCGACGAGGTGATCTTCGTTGCTCAGCAGATCGTCACGGCGGAGCCTGAGCTGTCGGTCGATCACCTCGTCGATCCGTTCGGCGTTTCGCACGAGGAACGAGTGTGGTGACACCCAGTCCCGTGTGACGAGCGCGTGGCGAATGAACATCTCACGGGCCATCCCCGGGTTGATCCCCTGGAGATTGATTCGGCGGTCGGCCACAACCGGAAGCCCGTAGAGAGAGGCGCGCTCGGTGCACATGGCGGCACCTCGGTGGGCATCCCACCAGGGGTCGGTCCACTCCCAGCGGAGTAGATGTGCGGCCACGCGCTCAACCCACTGGGTCTGGACTGCGGCCACGACCCTCGCCCGCAGCCGATTCGTCTCCACCAGTTCGCCGGCCATGACCCATCGAGGTGATCCCCGGCGAAGGGCGGAGCCCGGAGCAATCGTGAAGCGGGCGTCGCGCGCCCCGCGGTACTCGGCTGGGACCGGCCGGCGCCCGGTGGCAGTGGCCCGCTCGACGTTCGCCCTGGGATCCACGGGAAGGAATCCGATCTGCGACAGGAAGCCGGCCAGCAGGGCCCGATGGATCAGGTCGGTGGGGGAGTCGCTGCGGCTGCGGCGAAGGCCGAGGTCGTCGCACGCCCGGCGGAGCTGACCATGGACATCCTGCCACTCACGAACGCGGAGGAAGTGCAGATACTCACTTCGGCACATCTTCCGGAACTGATTCCCGGATCGAGCACGTCTCTCGACCCGGAGGTGCTCCCAGAGAAGCAGGTGGGAGAGGAAGTCGGAGTGCGGGTCGCGGTAACGGGAGTGGAACTCGTCGGCGATCTGTTCTGCGCCCCGGGGGCGTTCACGCGGGTCCTGGGTCGACAGCGCGGACACGATCACCAGGATCTCGCGTAGGCATCCGAGTGAGTCGGCCTCGAGCACGATGCGGGCCAGGCGGGGATCGAGCGGTAGGCGTGCCATGCGGCGGCCCATGGGTGTGAGCCAACCATTGCGTCCGCGTCGACCCTCACGCTCCGGGTCGACCGCGCCGAGTTCTTCGAGCAGCGCGACCCCGTCACGGATCGACCTGGTGTCGGGTGGCTCGACGAACGGGAACGACTCCACGTCGCCGAGGCCGAGCGATGCCATTTGCAGGATGACGGACGCCAAGTTGGTGCGGAGAATCTCGGGTTCGGTGAACCGGGGACGTGAGTCGAAGTCGTCGTCCGTGTACAGGCGGATGCACACGCCCGCTCCGACTCGGCCGCAGCGCCCGGCCCTCTGATCGGCCGACGCCTGCGAGATTGGCTCGATCGGTAGCCGCTGGACCTTGGTGCGTCGATTGAATCGGGAGATCCGGGCGTTACCGGGGTCGACGACACTGCGGATGCCGGGCACAGTGAGCGACGTCTCGGCGACGTTGGTGGCCAGGACGACACGGCGTTTCGAATGGGGTTCGAAAACACGGTGTTGCTCGGCCGCCGACAGGCGGGCGTAGAGGGGAAGGATTTCGGTGTCCCGAAGGCGGAGCGCGGTGAGGGCCTCCGAGGAATCACGGATGTCTCGTTCGCCGGCGCAGAACACCAGGATGTCGCCGGCGACCTCCCGCTGGAGTTCCTCCACGGCCGCACAGATTCCCTCGGTCTGGTCGAGGGCTTCGCCGCCGGGGCCCTCGGAATCGCCGAGCGGCGAGTAGCGGATCTCGACCGGGTGGGTTCGACCCGACACTTCGACGATCGGGGCGTTGTCGAAGTACTCCGAGAAGCGGCCGGTGTCGATCGTGGCCGATGTGATGATCACCTTGAGGTCGGGCCGGCGGGGAAGCAGTCCCTTCAGGTAGCCGAGCAGGAAGTCGATGTTGAGGCTGCGCTCGTGGGCCTCGTCGACGATGATCGTGTCGTAGCGTCGCAGGTCACGGTCGCGGCGCATCTCGGCCAACAAGATGCCGTCGGTCATCAACTTGAGAAGGGTGTCGGCACCGACCTCGTCGGTGAATCGCACGGTGTATCCGACCAGGTCGCCGACCTTCGTACCGATCTCCTCGGCCACCCGCTCGGCGATCGTTCGAGTCGCGATACGCCTCGGTTGCGTATGGCCGATGAACCCGGCGGCACCTCGGCCGAGTTCGAGGCAGAGCTTCGGTAGCTGGGTGCTCTTGCCCGACCCGGTCTCGCCGGCAACGACGACGACCTGGTTGTCGCCAAGCATGTGGAGAAGCTCATCGTGATGATCGGTGATCGGCAGATCGGCGGGATACTCGATCTTGGGGAACAGCGCGCGCCGTCGCTCGATCTCGTCGGGACTCAGCGCTGGACCACGGTGAATGCTCATCACCCGAGCAGGCTACGCAGACCCTCCGGCGTGTCGACCGGCGCTTGGCATGCGTAGTCGTGGCACACATGGGCGCGACCGGCCGAACGCCCTTCCCACAGCGGCGAGTCGTACGGCTCGCCCCAGGCGAGGACGATGTCGGGATGCCACTCGGCCCTCACCTCGTCGACCAGGTCGGGGCGGTCGCCGATGATGGCGACCTCGGTGATCCCGCCGGCGGCGAGATCGACGGCGGTGAGCAGGTGTCCGAAGCCGGTCGGATGCTCGGCCACCGGCTCGTCGAGCATGGCCAGGATCCGGTGGGCCTCATCGGTGTAGCGGCCGATTCCGGTGAGCGCACCGAGCCGCAGCAGACCGACCGCGGCCAGGGACTGGGCGGATGGTGTGGCGCCGTCCACCAGGTCCTTGGGGCGTTTTATGAGCTCCTCGGCATCGCGGCCGGTGGTGAAGAATCCTCCCTGGTCGGTGTCGACGAACAATTCGATGAGGGAGTCGGCGGCGGCGGTGGCGTGGGCGATCCAGCGCGCCTCGCCGGTGAGCTCGGCCAATCGGGTGAAGGCGTCGACAAGGGCCGCGTGATCCTGGGCGTAAGCCAGATGACGGGCTCGTCCGCTGCCGGCGTCGGACTCCGGGCCGGCCTGCCAACTGCGCAACCATCGGCCGTCGGAACGGCGCAGATTGGCGACCAGAAACTCTCCGTTGGCAACCGCGGCCGCGGCCCATTCGACGCTGCCGGTGGCCGCGGCGGCCTCGGCCAGGACCGCCAGGAACAAGGCGTTCCACTCGGTGAGGACCTTGTCGTCGAGGCCGGGTCGCACCCGGGATTCACGTTCGGCCAACAGGGCGATCCGGCACGCCTCGATCGGGCCGGGACGAAGCAGGTCGCCCCGAACCGGTCGATTGAGAATGTTGGCGCCCTCGAAGTTGCCGGCGGCGGTCACGCCCCACCATTGCGCGGGCGGTTCGGGGTCGAGCCCGCTGTCGATGCACACGCTGCGGAACTGTTCATACGGCCAGACGTAGAAGCGTCCTTCGACTCCGTCGGAGTCGGCGTCCTCGGCCGAGAAAAAACCACCATCCGGGTGCCGGAGATCCCGAAGCACGTAACCGATCGTTTCATCGAGTACCTGGCGGAATCTGGCGTCGCCGGTGACCTGCCAGGCATGGAGATAGACACGGGCGAGAAGGGCGTTGTCGTAGAGCATCTTCTCGAAGTGGGGCACCAACCACTCCCGGTCGACCGAGTAACGGGCGAACCCGCCACCGAGATGGTCGTATATGCCACCGGAGGCCATGGCGTCGAGGCTGGTGGTGACGATTCGGAGCACGTCCGGGTCGGCCGAGTGGCGGTGTATGCGCAGCAGGGCGTCGAGGGCCATGGCCGCCGGAAACTTGGGCGCGTTGCCGAATCCTCCCCACTCGGGATCGAACCGTTCCGAAAACCGATCGGCTGCCGCGACGAGCCGACCGATATCGGGTGCGCCGGTGTCGGTACCGGAGGAGATCTTCACGACCGGCGTCATGGCATCGCCGAGTCGTCCTGCCTGATCGACAACATCATCACGTCGGTTGCTCCAGGCGTCGTCGACGGCCGTCATGATCTCTCGAAACGAAGGCAACGGGCCGCGCCGGACCGGCGGGTAATAGGTGCCGCCGAAGAAAGGGTGTCCACCGGGGGTGAGGAACACCGTCATGGGCCAGCCCCCTTGGCCGGTCATCGCCTGCACGGCCTCCATGTATATGGCGTCAACGTCGGGGCGCTCCTCGCGGTCGACCTTCACATTGATGAACAGCCGGTTCATCATCGCCGCGGTGTCGATGTCCTCGAAGGACTCGTGGGCCATCACATGACACCAATGACAAGCCGAGTAGCCGACCGACAGGAGGATCGGTCGGTCGCGGCGCCGTGCCTGTACGAACGCCTCATCGCCCCACGGCTGCCAGTCGACCGGATTGTGGGCGTGCTGGCGCAGGTAGGGGCTCGTCTCGTCGGCGAGTCGGTTCACATGGCGATTCTACGGTGGCTGTGGACGGGGACGCCCTCGACGCTGCCGACCTGATTCCTTCCTCCGGACCCATGATCTTCAGCGGGTGGGACCGTGGCGTGAGCATCGACCCGGTCCGCAACGGCAGCGGAGCGCTTTGATGAGCTCTGGTGGTCGCCAACGGCCCGGCGACTGCGCCCGATACCCACCGCCTCGCTATGGTGCTGGACATGGCCGATCGAGTCGTCGTGGCGTGCGGTGGGCTGTCGGTTCGATCCCACGCCTCGACTCCTTGAAGGGAGCGCGGATGATTCCGATTCCCGGTACTCCTCCCAACGTTGTGAGCCCGCCTTCGGGCGGTGCGTTCCTGCCACGGTACGGCCACGTCGGCCGGGAATGCGTCCGTGGTCATGTCGACGTGGCGGCGGACAGCCATGACTCCGCCGCGTCGCGCGGCGCCTGAACCGGGCCGAACCGGATCAGCCGAGATGCCCGACTCTTCCACCGACAGCCCCGACGACCAGGTCGTGCTCCACAGTTCGAGGCGGTCGTGGGCGTTTGC
>QIIW01000089.1 GCA_003231645.1 Acidimicrobiia bacterium
CCTTGGCAGTCTCACGCCGAGCACCCCGGCTGATAAGGGCCTTTGGTCCTTACGTAGATGGGATTTGACCGAGACTGCCCTCGCATTCAAGCACAGACGGGAACAAGACGTTGTTCTCCTTGTGAATATGGAGGTGGGTGTCGGATTCGAGTCCGACCAGCCCGTCGTAGAGCGCCCGATAGCTGGCGCATGCGTCGTCGGGTATCGAGTAGTCGCCGCTGAGCCGGCGCATCTCCGCCAGCATCTCCCCCACCTGCTCGTGCTCGTAGCGCATCATCCTGATCGGATTGCCGACCGTGCCGCAATGGAAGCTCGTTGGCTCGGTGGCGTCGGCGAGTTCACGGATCATGGGGAACAGAACCTGCTCCTCCTTCATGAGATGGGGTCCCATGTCGGAGATGAAGGTGGTCAGAACATCGCGAATGGCGACGAGCTCGGGATGGTTGACACCGTGGACGGATACGACCTTGTCGGCCAACTCCGCCAGACGCGGCATCTCGTCGTCAAGGTAGCGATGGTGGGTACCCTCGATGTGATCGACGAGGTCGGAGATGTCGAGGCCGGCCCAGTCGGGGTCGGGCTGCGCCTCCGTGGCGTCCACAGCGGCGCCCAGCTCGGCCGCGACCTCGTCGTAGGCGACGCCGGCTTGCACGCACGCCTCGGCCAGAGAATTCTCTCCGTTGCAGCAGTAGTCGATGCCCATACGATCGAACAACCTCATGAGATCGGGATGATCGACAACCATCCCGCCCACCGATGTCGCCTTCTGAACTTGTCCCATGGCATCTCCTGGTGCAACTCGACTGCGACACACGGATCAGACTCCGTCAGCTCGACAAGGTCATGGTAACCACGCGCCCTGACCCCCCTCCCGGCGCTTTGGTGACCTCTGTCACTTGTCGTGCCGGCGAACCGGTGTGACCGATGTCAATCAGACCCGCGTTGGCGGTTATGTTAGGTATGGTTAACATGACGGCCCATGGGCGCACCACTGTTGATAACTCTGCGCGAGGGACTCGAGATCTCACTCGTCCTCGCCATCATCTTCGGCTACATAGATCGCCGCCCGGAGCCGGGCCTCCACGGTCGCGTGTGGACCGGCACCATTGCGGCCATCGCGGCATGCCTGCTCGCCGGAGTGGTCGTGTTCGCGTTCGTGGGTGGACTCCACGGACAGGTCGAACAGGCCGTCGAGGGCACGCTCGCCCTGTCGGCGGTGCTCGTACTGACGTGGATGATCTTCTGGATGAGAGCCAACGCCAGGGGCCTGAGCAGCGAACTCCACGACAAGATCGATGCTGCGATCACCCGATCGCCGGGAGCACTGGTCCTCGTGGCGTTCGTGGCGGTCGCACGCGAAGGTCTCGAGACAGTTCTGTTTCTCGTGGGGGCCGAAACTGGTACTTCCACCGGCTTCGAAGTCGTCGTCGGAGGCCTGATCGGCCTGGCGATCTCGACCGTGGTCGGAGTGCTGGTCTACAAGGGAAGCCACCGGGTCAACCTCCAGTCGTTCTTCAAGTGGACCGGGGCGTTCCTGATCCTTTTCGCCGCCGGGCTCTTCGCCAATGGAATCCACGAGTTCCGTGAGCTGCTGGGGATCAACACCTCGGCCATCGCCGGTCAGGTGTGGACCATCACCTCGGGGCCGTTCTCAGAGGGCCGCACCGTCCACGACTTCCTGAAGGGCCTGTTCGGTTGGAGCCCTGCGCCCGAACGTATCCGCGTGCTCGCCTACTTCGCCTACCTGCTTCCGGTTTCGTGGTACTACTTCGCCAACCCCTCCGGGCGTCGTCTCCCACGCGAGGAAGAATCAGCGGCTCGTGCCCCCGAGACGGCAGGGCGGTCCTAGCCCCGCGGGCGCCCCACCGACGAGCCGCCGAGGCATAATCGCCGGCAGTGCCGTTCGATCTCTCCCGACTCCACCCGCCCTCCCCCAGGCGGATTGCCGTTCGGGTCACCCCTGACGCTCTGCGCCAGGTCCGCGGCGGGCACCCGTGGGTCTATGACGACTCCATCACCTCAACCTCCCACGACGGTTCACCGGGAGATCTGGCCGTGGTGTTCGACGACAAGCGTGGGTTCGTGGCGATCGGCCTGTGGGATCCCGGCTCTCCGATACGCATCAAGATCCTCCACACCGGCCGGCCCGTCGCCATCGACCGCGACTTCTGGACGGCTCGCATCACCGCCGCCCTCAAGCTCAGACGACCGCTGATCGACGACCCCGACAACGAAGGCATACGGCTGATCCACGGCGAGAACGACGGCCTACCCGGCATGGTCCTCGACCGCTACGCAGACACGGCCGTGATGAAGCTCTACACCATGGCATGGCTACCCCACCTCGAAGCGCTGACGGGTGTCATCGATGAGGTCGTGGCGCCCGCCTCGCTCGTGGTCAGAACTTCCCGCAACATCGCCTCCAGGCTTCCGGCCGGACTCGCCCAAGGGACCGCACTGCTCGGGCATGGGCCGGTCGAGCCGGTGATGTTCCTCGAGAACGGGCTCTGGTTCGAAGCCCACCCGATCACGGGCCAAAAGACAGGCTACTTTCTCGATCAACGCGACAACCGTCGAATGGTCCGTGACCTCGCGGTCGGTTGCCGGGTGCTCGACGTCTTCAGCTACACCGGCGGATTCAGCGTCCATGCCGCGGCCGGAGGGGCCGGCGAGGTTCACAGTGTCGACATCGCGCCGACTGCGGTCGAAGCGGCGGCCCGCAACATGACACACAACAGTTCCGATCCGATGGTTGCCGCCTGTCGACACACGACAACGGTCGGCGATGCCTTCGATGTCATGGTGACCCTCGCCCGCAGGGGCGATCAATACGACCTGGTGATCATCGACCCGCCGTCGTTCGCCCAGCGCCGGGCCGATGTGGCGGCGGCTCGGCGCGCCTACCGCCGGCTCACCTCACTCGCGCTCGACCTGATCGGCGACGGCGGCACGCTGGTGCAGGCATCGTGTTCGAGTCGGGTGACGGCCGAGGATTTCCATCGCGTTGTCGAGGAGACGGCGAACTCACGGGGCTTTCGATTCGATGAGCTCGCCCGGACCGGGCACGGCCTCGATCATCCGGTCGGGTTCGCCCAGGGCGCCTACCTCAAGGCGGTGTTCGTCGAGGTCGGCAGGCCTCGCGCCCGAACCGGCTCCCGTGGGCTATTTTCTCGCCATGGTCACCATGGTCGAGCCCGGTGAGTCACCAACCCATGGCACCGGAGTTTTCGCCACCTGCGCCATCGTCGAGGGCACGTTCATCGGCAGTTACCAGGGAAGCCCCACGACGGTCGACGGCACTCACGTGCTTTGGATCGACGAAGGCCACGGATTCAGGGGTGTGGACGGCACCGGAGCCTTGAGGTTCCTCAACCACAGTCGTACGCCGAATGTCTGGTTCGACGGACGTGACCTCTACGCACGACGAGACATCGAGCCAGGTGAGGAGCTCTTCTTCGACTACGGGGAAGAGTGGACCGACGTGCCCTGACGTCGTCAGCCGAACGGTGAGTACAGATGCGACACGGGCCCGGCCTTGTCGGCGCGAAATTCCCAGTCGGCCGAGTCGGCGATACGAGCCGAGACGAAGCATTTCGCCTCACGGGCGGCCTCGAGGGGGCCGAGCCCTCGGGCCAGACCCGACGTGATCGCCGCGGCGAACGTACAGCCGGACCCTCTCACGTTGCGAGTCAAGCTGCGCACGGATCGCAGCAGATGGGTGACCCCGTCGGCGGTGACGGCCACGTCGACGGCATCGTCGCCCACGAAGCCACCACCGGTCACGACAACCAGTTCGGCTCCGAGGGCGACCAACTTGTCGGCGACGGCGACCACATCGTCGATGGCGCGCAGGTTGGCGCCCACCAGGAGCCCGGCCTCGGACAGGTTGGGGGTGATGACCCGGGCCACCGGCAGAAGCTCGGCCCGGTAGGCCCCCTCGATGTCGGCCGACACGAACCGGTGTCCTCGACCGTCGACCAGTACCGGATCCACCACCGGAGCGGCGAGTCGACCCGCCACCACCCGCCCGGCGATGTCTGACACCACGGCGGCCGATCCGAGCAGGCCGGTCTTCACCGCTGCCGGCCGAATCTCGTCGAGGATGCCGTCGATCTGACGCGAGACGAACGCCGGGTCCACCGGGAAAACCTCGTCGACGGAGTCGAAATGCTGGGCGCTCAGAGCGGTGACAGCCTGCACACCATGAAGCCCGAACGCCGCGAAGGTGGTCAGGTCGGCGGCCAGGCCCGCACCGCCGAGAGGGTCGTGGGCGGAAATGGCAAGCACTACCGGAGGCGTCATTCCCGGATCCTGCCACAATACGGTCATCGAAAACGACGACCCCGACTTCACACGAGGACGCTTGCTGGTGGCTACGCCGGTGCTACGTGATCCAAACTTCGATCGTACGGTCATTTTCATGCTCGAGCACGGTGAGGAGGGCGCGCTCGGAGTGGTCATAAACCGACCGAGTGAGTTGCCGGTTGCCGGCACCATCGACGAGTGGGCCGGGGTCGCCGCGGCGCCCACCAAGGTCTTCATCGGCGGGCCCGTCGCACCGTCGTCGGTCATCGCCCTGGCCGCGGCCGATCCCGACATCTTCAGCGACGGGTGGTCGCCGATATTCGGACCGGTCGGAACCGTCGACCTCGACGGCGACCCCAACGATGTCCCCGGGCTCCGCTCCGTACGCATGTTCGCGGGCTACGCGGGATGGCAGGCGGGTCAGCTCGAGGGCGAACTACTCAGCGACTCCTGGTTCGTCATCGACACGAGCATCGACGACATTCTCGATCCCGAGCCGGACACTCTCTGGTGGAGGGTCCTCGGTCGCCAGCCCGGGGCCATCGGCCGTCTCCGAAACTACCCATCCGATCCGTGGGTCAACTGATCACCGAACCGACCTGGCCGCGGTGACCGGGCCGTCGGGGCTGACGACCCGCGACGTGAAGCCCTTGTCGCCTCCGAACACCGGCCAGATGTCAATGGTCGTCACGAAGTCGCGCGCCTTGATCACGTGGGCGCTCGAAAGCGCCCCGCCGAGGAACTCCATCCGACTGTCTCCGACCGCGAAGACCATGAGCGGGCGAGCGGAGTCGACCGTGCGCAACGGATACGGGGACGAGGTGGTGGTCGGTGTGGTCATGGTGGTGAACTCCCTGATGGTTTGGATGGCCTGACCGGCACCGTCGCCCGCGCCGCGTACCCCCAGGATCAGATCGTGGGGGCGATTCAACGAGACGAAGTTCACCAACCAATCCGCTTCCCGTGCCACGGCCGGCTGACGATCCCGCCATTCACCCAGCCGCCGGCACTGAACCACATCAGGCCACGCCCCAGCCACGGAACACGCCGGCGAAAACCACCCAGGCCCGACCCGACGAATCGGCGTGGAAGGTGATCAGACGGCCGATCCACAGCGACCGCGCCGGCAACGCGGGGTCGTCGCGCCTGGTGTCGACCGACGCTGAAGCAGCCGCGTGGATGTCAGCTGCCCGGCAGCACCACAAGGAACCTCCGACGCCTGTTCCGCGACCCCACCCGCCCGGCTGCCCACACGGCCCGGGCGGCCGTGGGACACGTCATGGGTCAGGTCAGCGGAGCGGCGTCTCCGTGACGGCCTTCGCCCGAGGCGAACCTCGTCGCTCCGGCTCGGGTCTCACCCGTCATGATCGTGCCGAGGCCCAGCTCACACTCATGAGCCATCGCCTCGTCGAATGTGAGGTCCCATTGGGATTTGCTCGACCGCAGGTCGGAACGCAGGCAATTCTGCGGGAGCGACGCGAGTCGCTGCGCCAGTTCGAGCGCATCGTCGAGTGCCCGGCCGGGTTCCGACAGACGGTTGGCAAGCCCGATGTCGAGAGCCTCTTCGCCCCCCACGCCGCGCCCGGTGAGGATCAGGTCCGATGCCCTCGACGCGCCGATCAGGCGCGGCAGGCGCACCGTTCCCCCGTCGAGCAGGGGCACTCCCCAGCGTCGGCAGTAGACGCCCATCACGGCATCGCGGGCCACGACCCGCAGATCGCACCAGAGAGCCAGTTCGATTCCGCCCGCCACGGCGAACCCCTCGATCGCGGCGATCACCGGTTTGTCGAGCACCAACCGTGTGGGCCCCATCGGGCCGGGGCCGTCGGCACTGACCCGATTGCCGCCGCCCTCGGAGATGGCCTTGAGATCGGCTCCTGCGCAGAATGTTCCGCCGGCACCGGTGAGGACGGCGACCCGCATCGAGCCGTCGGCGGCGAACCCCTCGAACGCCGACAACAGGGCGCCCGCAGTGGCACGGTCGACCGCGTTTCGACGGGCCGGGCGGTCAATCGTGACTACCAGAACCGATCCCTCTCTTCGGGTGATGATGCTCATGGGCTCACCTCAGCGCCGGGGCTACTTCATTGATGAATGTATCCATGGTGCCGATGCGCTGCGCCAGCGGACCCATGGTGAAGTCGGGGACGATGAACTCGTGCACGCCGGCTTCACGGAATTCGCCCATGACGTCGATCACCTCGGCCGGAGTGCCGATCACCGTCGGGCGACCCAGATCGATGTCGCGCATCGGGGCCAACTCGGCCTCATCCTCGGATATGAACACCAGAGCCACGGCCGACCGCTCGATCTCCGCCGGATCACGGCCCACGTCAGCGCAGTGCCGATCGATGATGGAGTTCTTGTGGGCCAACACATCGGGGGTGCCCCAGACGTTCCACTCATCGGCGAATTTCGCGGCGATCCGCAGTGTGCGCTTCTCGCCCCCACCTCCGATCATCACCGGAAGCCGCCGCTGAACCGGCCGCGGCGAAAGAGGCGCGTTGGTCAGCGTGTAGTGAGAACCGCTGAAATCGCTGCGCTCGTTGTGGAGCAACAGTGTGATCAGTTCAGCCGCTTCCTCGAGCCGGTCGAGTCGACCCTTCACGGTGGAGTACTCCATGCCGTAGGCAACGTGTTCGTTCTTCTGCCAACCGGCGCCCAGGCCGAGGACGGCGCGACCATCGCTGATGTTGTCGAGCGTGGCCGCCATCTTCGCCAGCACCGCCGGGTTGCGGTAGGTGTTGCCGCTCACGAGCGTGCCGAGCCTGACGCCGGGGACGGCGTCGGCCAGAGCGCCGAGCATGGTCCACGCCTCGTGGGTGGGCCCGTCGTCGTCGCCCATGAACGGCATGAAGTGGTCGGCTATCCAGACGCCATCCCATCCGGTCCGGCCGGCATGGACACACGCCGATCTGATGTCGGCCCACGAGTCGGTGTTGTTGGTCCAGAATCCGAAGCGCATGTCGGAAACGTAGCCGCGCCGCCACCGATCGTTCAGCTCGCGCCGGGCAGACCCAGAAGCTTCTCGCTCCGGATGAAGATGCCGGTGGCCGTCGCGCACAGGGTGTCGCCATGGCACAATTCGCCCTCGAGGAACACCTTGCGTCGCTCCGAACCCGTCACCCAGGCTCGCATGTGGACCTTCTGTTCGAGTGGGGTGAGCGTCCTGTAGACCACGGACAACGTGCCGGTGAACGCCCCCAGGCCATTGACCACTGCGGTGGCGCCGAACAACTCGTCGAAGGTCGCGGCCAACACTCCGCCGTGGACAGATCCGGGCGGGCCGTTGAACGCCGACCTGAAGACCGCCTCACCATGAACTTCGCCCTTGGAATCGCCGGTGGCCCGCCACATCCTCACCGGCGGCGAGATCGGGTTGAGTCGACCGACCAGTGGGCTGTAGGGAAAGAACTCGCCCGGATCGAGATGACCCTCGGCCGCGGTCTCATCCGCGGTGCCGGAATCCACGAGAGCACGTTCGGCGGCGTAGGCCTCGTAGTGCAAAGTGTGCTGCATCCGGATTCCCTCGACCACGCGCGGCCGCAGTCGTTCGGTGATTTCATCGAGCATTCCGGTCGCCCACCCGAGGTCGGTGCCGGACAGGTCGGCGGTGCGCACCACCTCGATCAGGTCGCGCATGGCATCGAGCAGGGATTCGGCAGATTCGGGCATCGTCAGACCGTAGGCCTGCGGTGTTGGCAGCACCGAATCAGCGGCCGCTTCGCCCGACGACTGCCATCTTGCCCGCAACTTCGCACGAAACATGCCGATGGGAAGACCGAGCACTGCAGGAGCCGTCGTGCGAAGTCAAGTGACGATCGTCCAGATCCGTGCGTCGGAGCTTCGATCCGGCGATGTCGTGAACCGTCGCGGTCCCGAACGCACCGGCTGGATCGAGGTCGACCGGATCGAGAAACTACCGGACGACACGCTCGTGATTCACGACCGCACGGAACGCGACAGCTTCAGCGCCAGTGGCTACGACCTGGTCTGGCTACAGACACTCGAGATCCTCCGCACCAACAGTCATCTTCCCCTGCCCGGCTGAGCGGGTCGGCGCCGGATTCAGAGCTGACGGAGCGCATCCTCAATACCCTTGTGGAAGGTCGGGTAGGCGTAGATCATCGACCGGAGACGACTGATCGGCGTGGCCTCGTGAACGGCGAGGGTGAGTATCGAAAGGACCTCGCCACCGTGGGGACCGGCCGAGGTGGCCCCCACCAACACTCCCCGATCGGCGTCGGCCACCAGCTTGATCACACCCTCGTTGCCGCTGGCGTGGAGCCAGCCTCGGGCCGTGCCCGGGACCTCGACCACCGCCGTTGAAAGGTTGATACCGGCCTCCTTTGCGGCGGCCTCGGAAAGACCGACCGAGCCGACCTCGGGGTCGGTGAACGTGACCCTCGGAACCGAGCCGTAGTCGGCCACGGGTCCGCGCCCACCGGTCGTGATATCGGCGAGCGCGATGGCAGCCTGGTACATGCCGACATGGGTGAACAGCGCCTTGCCGGTGATGTCGCCGACCGCCCACACACGATCGGTCACCCGCATGTGTTCGTCGACAGGAACGAATCGCTGTGAGGACACCACGCCGATCGTGTCGACCCGCAACCCGGCGAGATCGGTGCGCCGGCCGGTGGCCACCAGCAGTCGCTCGGCTCGTAACTCGGTGCCATCGGTGAGTTCGACCACGACCCCGTCGTCATCGGCGTGGACCGATGAGGCGGCCACGCCGGTATGGACCACTATCCCCTCGGCGTCGAAGGTCGTCCGCAGCAGTGCACCCGACTCGGGCTCTTCGAGCGGAAGGAGCTGGTCCTGGGCCTCGACGATGGCAACCCGGGTACCGAAGCGTGCCATCACCTGGGAAAGTTCCGATCCGATGGCACCGGCGCCGAGGACGATGATCGACTCGGGGAGTTCCTCGGCCTCGATGATCTCGTGATTGGTCCAGTAGTCGACCTGGTCGAGCCCCGGTATCGGTGGCACCGCGGGCATGGTGCCGGTGGCGATCACGATGCCGAGTTTCGCATGGAACACGCGGTCGCCGACCACGACCCGCTCCGGACCGTCGAAGTGGGCGCGCCCTCTCACGAAAATGCCCCCTTTGCCTTCGAAACGGTCGACCGCCACCTGATCGTTCCAGTTGTCGGTGGCCTGCTCGCGTATGCGCGCCGCGACCGGGGCCCAGTCGGGAGTCACGGTTGCCGTTCCGGCCATGCCATCGACCCGCCGGGCCTCGGCGAGGGTGTTGGCGGCACGAATCATCATCTTCGACGGGATGCACCCCCAGTAGGGGCACTCGCCGCCGACCAGGCCGGCCTCCACGCCCACCACCCGGGCACCGGACTCGGCCAGCGGTCCGGCGATGCTCTCGCCCGCAACTCCCAGACCGATCACGACATAGTCGACGTGCTCGATGTTCGGCTGCTCGCTCATGGTCTTCCCTCCGCGACACCCGTCGTGCCGTCCGTTGATTGTGAGATCCGAAACACAGCTCGATCCGCCACGATCCCGGAAATGTGGTAAATCGAACTATCCGGGGTTCAGCCCCGTAGCAGTTGGCGCCCGACTGGCTCGACGCAGCGACAGCATCAGCCCGATGACCGCACCACCACCCGCGAAAAGCACATGCTCGAACACCACCGGCGCATCGGGGCCGTCCTGCCAGAACACCGGGCCCAGCAGGTCACCATGCGCCGCCAGGAGCACGGTGGCGGCCGCGGCCAGTGCCCACGCCGGTCCGACGTGTTTGCGACGGTTCATGGTCGACGGGCCGGACGTGCGGTACGGCCCTCGACCTCGCCGAAGAACTGCGCCGCCGCCTTCTGTATGCCGTAGGACCAGGTGGGGTAGGCGTGAACCGTCTGAGCCAGCCGACCGGTGAACATCCTGGTGCGCATGGCCACGGCCACCTCATGGATCATCTCCCCTGCCCTGGGAGCGACGATGGTGGCGCCGATCACCTGACCACCGCCGACCCGGCGCAACACTCTGCGGGGTCCGGCGATGAGCTTGATGAAACCTTCGTCGTACCCATCGGTCACCGCCCGGTCGAGCTCGGTCATCGGGAGTTCGGCCACCAGGCCGCCATGATCGGCGGCCTCGGCCTCGGTCATGCCGATGCGGGCGACCTCGGGGTCGGTGAAGGTGGCCCACGGGATCCACGACGTACGGAAGCGGCCTCGCGGACCCTTCTTGAGCGCATTTCCGGTGGCGAGGCGCCCCATCTCGTCGGCGGCATGGGTGAATGGCAGCTTGCCGGTGACGTCGCCCACCGCGTAGATGCCACGTACCGTCGTCACCATCCGATCGTCGGTCTCCACGAAGCCGCGCTGGTCGAGCTTCACGCCGAGACCCTCGAGGCCCATGCCCGACGAGTTGGGTACGCGGCCGGCGGCGAAAAGAATCTTCTCGAATGACAACTCACCGGCTGCGGTGGTGACCTTGACACCCGAGCCGTCGTCGGTGGGCGCCACCTTTTCGATGCTCTGACCGGTGTGGATGATGACGCCCCCCGCCGCGAGCGCCGACTCGACGGCCGTCCCCGCCTCGGGCTCCTCCCGTGGTAGCAGGTGGCCGGCGAGCTCAAACAGGGTGACGTCGACTCCAAGCCGTGAGAACGCCTGAGCCATCTCGCAGCCGATCGCACCGCCGCCGACGATGCCGAGCGATGCCGGCTTCTCGGTGAGGTCGAACACCGTCTCGTTGGTGAGTATGTCGACGGAGTCGATGCCGGGTATCGACGGGACGAGGGCACGGCCTCCGGTGGCAACGATGATTCGCGGTGCCGTGAAACGCCTGGAGCCGATCGCGACGGTGTCGTGGGTGACCACCGAGGCGCGTCCGTCGATCACTTCGACCCCTTCGGCGCGGAGCACGTCGGCCGTCTCGGTGGCCGCAATGCGGGCGATGGTACCTCGGACCCGCTCCATGGCCGGGCCGAACCCGAGGCCGTCGCGTGACGACGCCAGAAGGGTCTTGGAGGGTACGCACCCGGTGAAGGTGCAGTCCCCACCCAGAGGTCCGTTGTTGACGAGGAGCACATCGGCCCGGACCCGGCGAGCGGCACGGGCCGCCGCGAGTCCACCGGCGCCACCACCGATGATGATCAGATCATGGTCCACGGAGCCGGAAACCTCCTCTCCCGCTCGGTCATTCCACGATGATGGCCCAGATCCGTCGTCCTGTCAGTGAACGGTGCGGGCCGCGAACCAGGCGAAGTTGACCATGGCGAGCCCCACGGCGAAGGTCTGGTATTCGCGACGCGCATCGAGAACCAGCACCGTGGTGATGGTGACCACCCAGAAGATACCCATGACGATGGTCTGCACAAACACGCCGGCGTCCGTGCGCGGCAGGGTCATCTCGAGAATGAAGTTCGACATCGGGCCGGGAACCCGCTCCGACCAGCGGCACTTCCAACCGGTCCCTGATGGCGGCTCACGGCACCGGCAAGCGACGCGCCGCCATCGGACGTCCCCGATCGCCTACCGGGAATCGAGAGCGGTTCGGAATTCGGACACCAGGTCACCGACACCTTCGGGCCCGCCACCGTCGAGCATCCGCTGGACGATCACCGAACCGATCACCACGCCATCGGACACCTCGCTCACTTCCACCGCCTGGGCGGGCGATCCGACACCGACGCCGACCAGCACCGGCTTGTCGGTGATCGCCTTGAGCCTCGCCGCCATGACCTTGGCACTATGGGCCAGTTCGCTTCTCACCCCGGTGATCCCCACCAGCCCAACGCCGTACACGAAACCGTGGGACCGCTCGCAGATACGCGGCAGACGCTCATCGGGAGCGGTGGGCGCGGCCAGCAGTACGGTCTCCACGCCGGCGGCATCAGCGGCCGCCGCCCACGGACCGATCTCCTCCAGCGGCATGTCGGGGAGGATGCATCCGCTCACACCGGCCTCGGCCAGGTTGGAGGCAAACCGCCGATAGCCGTTGTGGAACGCCAGATTGACATACGTCATCACCGCGGTGGGCACACCGATATCGGCGCCACGAAGGGTGTCGAGGACCGACTGCGGGGTAACCCCGGCGGCGAGAGCCCGGTCGTTGGCAAGCTGGATGGTGGGTCCGTCCATCACCGGATCCGAGAACGGAACGCCGATCTCGATGGCATCGGCACCAGCCGCCGCCGCCGCTCTCACCATCTCGATCCAGTCGTCGCCGAGTCCGCCGGTGATGTAAGGGACGAGGCACTTTCCTCCCGATCCGCGTCGGGCCCGCAGCGCTGTCTCGAGAGACTCGCTCACGTCAGGATGTCCATCATCTGGGTGACGTCCTTGTCGCCACGCCCGCTGAGATTGACCAGCACCGTCTTTCCGGCCAGTTCATCGCGTGCCCGACTCACCCAGGCGATGGCGTGGGCGGATTCGAGGGCGGGGATGATGCCCTCGGTTCTGGTCAACAGCTGGAAGGCTTCAACCACTTCGGCGTCGGTGACGGGGATGTAGCGGGCACGGCCGATCGATGCCAGATGTGAGTGCTCGGGGCCGACCCCCGGGTAGTCGAGTCCGGCCGAGATCGATTCGGCCTCGAGAACCTGACCCCATTCGTCCTGCAGCAGGTATGACTTCGAGCCGTGGACGATCCCGGGAACGGCCCTCGTCACCGCGGCGCCGCCGGCCGGCTCCACGCCCACCAGCTCGGCGTCGGTGTCGACGAATCCGGAGAATATCCCAATCGCATTGGAGCCGCCCCCCACACAGGCTACAACCACGTCGGGCACCCCTCCACCGAGCAGTTTTCGGCATTGCTCCCGGGCTTCGTCGCCGATCACACGGTGGAACTCGCGCACCATCCACGGATACGGATGCGGACCCATGGCCGAGCCGAGGCAGTAGTGCGTGGTGTCGACCACCGACACCCAGTATCGCATCGCCTCGTTGACCGCATCCTTCAGCGTGCGGGACCCCGATCGGGCCGTGCGTACCTCGGTGCCGAGCAGCTTCATGCGAAAAACGTTGAGTTCCTGGCGCACGATGTCGACCTCGCCCATGTAGACGATGCAGTCCATACCGAACAAGGCGGCGGCCGTGGCGGTGGCCACTCCGTGTTGGCCCGCTCCGGTTTCCGCCACCAAGCGGGTCTTGCCCATGCGCTTGGCCAACAGAGCCTGGCCGAGAACGTTGTTGATCTTGTGGCTACCGGTGTGGTTGAGGTCCTCGCGCTTGAGCAGCACCCTCACACCCAGTTCCTGGGAGAGGTTGAAGCATTCGGTGACCGGAGACGGGCGACCCGCATAGTCGGTGAGCAGGCGGTTCAGCTCGGCACGAAACCCCGGATCGGCCCAGGCATCACGAAACGCGCCGTCGAGTTCCCGGCAGGCCGGCACGAGGGTCTCGGGCACGAATGTGCCTCCGAACTCGCCGAACCTACCCTCGGGACCCGGATCAGTCATCGTCATGAGGTTGCCTCCATGGCGCGGGTCGCGCCGGATCGGTGTCGATGACCGTCGATCTCAGGAATCGAATTGCCAGTCATATGGGCCACCATCCTCGGGGCCGCCGGCCGACTCTTCGTCGCCGGCCGATATCGCTCTCACCGCAGAGATGAACTCGTGGAGCTTCACGGGATCCTTCACCCCGGGCTCACGTTCGACACCACTCGACACATCCACACCCCAGGGCGATACCGTGGCGATGGCGGCCGCGATGTTTCCGGCGTGGAGTCCACCGGCGAGAATCACACGGTGGCCCGAGAGCGGAGCGTCCTCGGCCAGGCTCCAATCGAATACTTCGCCACTGCCCGGCGTGGACGAATCGACGAGCACGGCGTCGGCACCGTAGGTGTCGAGCCGGCTGAGCCCGGGGTGGCCGGCCGGAAACGCCTTGATCACCAGGCTGACATGGGACCGAACCTCGCGGGTCTGTTCGGCGGTCTCATCGCCATGAAGCTGGGCGGCCCTGAGCCCGGCCCGCTGGACAATAGCGACCACGCGGCTGGGCAGATCGTTGCGGAACACCCCGACGGTGAGAACCTCGGGGGGGAGTCGGCGCACGATTTCGCGCACCCTGTCGACGGCGATCTGCCTGGCGGACGGAGCGAAGACGAAGCCGACGGCATCAGCACCCAAGGCGACCGACAGGAGTGCGTCCTCTTCGGATGTGATGCCGCAGACCTTCACGAACACGGGCACAACGCTACTCGTGAGGGGCCGCTCGACCGCGTTCGATTCCCGATTCCCGCCCCGGCCTCATCGGCCGACGAGTTCGGACACCGCGGCGGCCGGGTCGGAGCTGTTCACCAGCATCTCCCCGACCAGCAGAGCGTGATAGCCGGCCTCGGCCAACGCCACGGCGTCGGTCCTGTTCGATATCCCCGACTCGGCCACCCGCACGACGTGATCGGGTATTGCCGCGGCGACGCGCCCGGCGCGGTCCCGGTCGACCTCGAACGTGACCAGGTCGCGCTGGTTGACACCGATGATCGCCGCGTCGACACCCAAGGCCCGTTCGAGTTCGGCCTCGTCGTGAACCTCGACCAGCGCCGCCAGGTCCAACTCGATTGCCAGGTCGTGGAAGTCGACGAGTTGCGCGTCGTCGAGGGCGGCGACGATCAACAACACACAATCGGCGCCCATGATCCGGGCATCGGTGACATCACGGGCGTCGACGGTGAAGTCCTTGCGGAGCACCGGGATACGGACCGCCGCTCTGGCCGCCCTCAGGTCGTCGGGCGACCCACCGAACCACTCGGCATCGGTGAGCACCGACAGACATGCCGCACCCCCGGTCTCGTAGCGACCGGCCAACCCGGCCGGGTCGAGATCGGTACGCAAGTCGCCCTTCGACGGGCTTCGCCGCTTTATCTCGGCGACAACCGCCACAACACCTTCGGTACGCAGAATGGAGTCCCGAAAGTCTCGAGCGGGATCAGCCGACCGGGCCTCGTCGATCAGACGCTCGAGCGACCGCCGGTCGGCGGCTGCCGTTTCCCGGTGGGCGGCCAGGATGCGGTCGAGGTAGGTGGTCCTCAGATCGCGACGCCCTTGGCGAGTGCCGGGGTCACGGAGTTGAACTCGGGCGCTCCGGCCACCAGATCACCGACCGCACCGAACAAAGCCGCCATGGCATCGGATCCGCTGTGGGCGGCCATCGCGTCGGAGTCGGAATAGAGCTCGTACACCCAGGCAACATCGTCGTCGGCGACGTCGAGGCTCAGAACGTAGACCTCGGTACCAGCCTCGTCGGCGACCGCCTCGAACATCGGCTTGAACGCGGCGACGAGTTCGTCGCGCCGACCGGGCTTGAGGGTGAGTTTCGCGATCATGGATGTTTTTGCCATGATCGGAGCCTAGGGGGCGGCCGCGACCATGACGAAACCGGCGACTCAGCTCAGGCGATCGACTTGCCGGCTGCGGGCCAGGGCCACGAGTGGAGCGGTGACGACCAGCAGAACCGAGAGGACGAGCGAGACGATACCCGACAGGGCCAGAGCACCGAACCCGACGAAACTTCCCAACGACACCGCGACCAGTCCGTAGACGAATGCCGGCACCGGCGCCAACGCCGGCCATGACGGCACTCCCCCCGAGGTGATCGGGCGGTCGTGACGTTCGTCGAACCGGAATTCAGACTCGGACGTGTCGTAGGCAACCCAGTCGACCTCGGGTCGGTTGTCGGCCCATGCCGCCCGCCGGGGGATCCTCGTGGCCGATCGCGAGCCGCGTCCGACCGGTCGGCCCCCGGTCTCGTGCGGTCGTACGCGGCGCGTTCATCGGGGTCACCAAGGACCGACCACGCCGCGTTGATCGCCCTCATACGGTCCTCGGCCGAAGCCCGTGACCCCTCGGACTCGTTGTGGAGGTCGGGATGTTCGCGGCGCGCGAGATGCAGATACGACCTCTTGATCTCGTCGACCGACGCCGTGGGATCGACTCCCAGAATCTCGTAGTGACCCACACCGAGATGTTAGAGCCGCGACGAACCCTCTTCTCGGGGTCATCATGGTTTCATCACATCCGATGGTCAACGTGTGAGTACACCCTGATCAACCCCCGAGAGGACCACGATGGCGAGCGACGACACGGTGGTCGTCATAGTCGAGGACGACCCCAACATCTCCGACCTGGTCGAGTTGTATCTACGACGCGACGGCTTCCGGCCGTATCAGGCCGACTCCGGTGAGCGGGCCCTCGACGTGATCAGGGAGCGCGATCCGAGTCTGATCCTTCTGGATGTCGGCCTGGGTGGGGAACTCGACGGGCTCGACGTGTGTCGCCGGGTTCGTGCCGACTCACAGGTGCCGATCATCTTCATGACCGCGCGCGACGACGAGATCGACCGGGTGCTCGGCTTGGAGCTCGGGGCCGACGACTACGTAACCAAACCGTTCTCACCACGTGAACTGGTGGCGAGGGTCAAGGCCGTCCTCCGCCGGGTCGAAGCGCCCCGCCGGATCTCTCCGGTGACCGAGTTGTCGGATCGAATCGTTCTCGACTCGGCCCGCCACGAGGTCACCGTGGACGGGGCTCCGGTGGCCTTCGCCACACGGGAGTTCGATCTGCTGAAGTATCTGGCCGACAATCGGGGCATCGCCCTCAGCCGCCGCCAGCTGCTCGACGGTGTGTGGGGTCACGACTGGGTCGGCGACGACCGGACGGTCGACGTGCACGTCCGTCAACTCCGCAAGAAGCTGGGTGACGACCTCGATCTCGTCACAGTCTGGGGAGTGGGCTATCGCCTTGACTGATCCGGTCACCCCTCTCAGGGCGCCACTGTCGTGAAACGCCGGCTCGGTTTCGCGCTGGTGGGCATGGTCATCGCCGCGCTGTTGCTGGCTGGTGTCGGCACGATCGTGCTCGCCAGCGTGGGTAGTCGTCAAGCGGCCGAGGACTCGCTGGTCGAGCAGACCAAGGCGCTCAACGACCTGTTCACCGAACTCACGATCCCCACGGGTCCAGCCGGCAGCGGGACGGTACGCGATCGTCTTCGCAGGGTCAGTCGGAGCATCAGCGTCAAGGGCATCGGACTACTGCTGCTTCCCCCCAATGCGGAGAAGCCGCTGGGCACTCTGCCCGACGGGGTCACCATCTCCGACCTCGATCTCGAGGCGCTGGTGCGGGGCAAATCGATGAGCGGCTCCGACCGCCACCTGATCTGGGCCGCCGCCGGGGGCGTGAACCCCCAGGGAATTCCCCAGGTTCTGGTGCTCACCAGGGCACCCGATCCGATACTCGTGCCGGCCACCAAATGGTTCGTGCTCGCCGCGGCCGGCACCATCGTCGTGTCTCTCCTGGTGACGATTCGCCTGAGCCGGTCACTCACCGACCCGGTCCGCGAGGCCAGCGAGGCCGCCACCCGGATCGCCGAGGGCGACCTGGCCACCCGTATCCCCGACGACCACAAACGCATCGGCGGCGAGATCGCCGAGCTGGTCGACTCGATCAACGCGATGGCGGCCAACCTCGAGAGATCGAGGTCGCTCGAGCGGCAATTCCTCCTGTCGGTGAGCCATGACCTGCGCACCCCTCTCACCTCGATACGCGGCTACGCCGAAGCTCTCACCGACGGGGCCGTCAGCGACGCCGCCGCGGTGGGAACGGTCATCGAGGGTGAATCGCGTCGACTCGAACGGCTCGTCGGCGACCTGCTGCTGCTCGCCCGCCTCGAGAGCACCGGATTCACCTACGACACGTCCCGCCACGACGCATCAGAGATCGTGGCCGATACCGCCCATGGCTTCGACCGCCAAGCCGAGGAACGGGGCATCGACCTCTCGGTGCGCGTCCCCGACGACGAGATGGCGGTCGTGGTCGATCCCGACCGCTACGCCCAGATCGTCTCCAACCTGGTGGGTAATGCCTGCCGATTCGCCGGCCGCACGGTTGCCGTCACCCTCTGGGCCCAGGAGGGCCGCATTCATCTGGCCGTGGGCGACGATGGCCCCGGAATCGCCGACGACGACCTCGACCATGTGTTCGAACGTCTCTATGTCGCCCAACAGAATCCGAAGGTGAAGGAGTCGGGCAGCGGCCTCGGACTGGCCATCGTACGAGAGCTCGTACACGGCATGGGTGGCACGGTCGTGGCCCGTCGATCCGCGCTCGGTGGCGCGGAATTCGTGGTGAGCTTCGCCGCGGCCCGGTGAGTTCGTCGCCCGGCACCATGTCGACCACCGCTGGGGTGCCGGCGGCCGCCACGCCGTTCGACACCACGTCGGAGCCGACCGCGAGGCCGACATCTGCGGTCAGTCGTCTCAATCGTACGGGGGCCCGCCCACCCCGGCTGTTCATGCGGGCCACCAATTCCTGGCCGGTGTGGCCAACCCTTGGTGAAGCTCAGCCATCGGCCTTGCCATTGGTGGCACGTCTGGCCGCTGTCATCCGACGCGCCGCGGGTATCGCCGCCAACAACGCCTTGGCCTTGTTCTGACACTCGAGATGCTCCTCGGCCGGCACGGAATCGGCGACGATGCCGGCACCGGCCTGGATTGAAGCCCGGTTGCCGCTCACCAACATGGTGCGGATGGCGATGGCGGTGTCGATGTTGCCGGAGAAGTCGAGGTAGCCCACCACTCCTCCGTAGGGGCCTCGCTTCACCGGCTCGAGTTCGTCGATGATCTCCATGGCCCGCACCTTGGGGGCGCCCGAGAGGGTCCCGGCCGGGAGGGTGGCACGCAGCACGTCGATCGGAGTGCGGCCATCGGCCAACACTCCGGACACCTGTGAGGTGAGGTGCATCACGTGGCTGTACTTCTCGAGGGTCATCATCTCGTCGATCTGCAGGCTGCCGAACTCGACCACCCGTCCGACGTCGTTGCGGGCCAGATCGACCAGCATCACGTGCTCGGCGACCTCCTTGGGGTGTTCGATCAACTCGGCGGCGAGACGTCGGTCGTGTTCGTCGGTGTCACCACGCTTGCGGGTGCCGGCTATCGGCCGGGAGATGACCCTGCCGTCGAGCAGTTGCACCATGGGCTCCGGCGACCCACCCACGACCTCGAGATCGCCGTGGCGAAGGAAATACATGTAGGGACTGGGGTTGACCTGGCGGAGCACGCGGTAGAGATCGAAAGCGTCGGCATCGAGGTCGACATCGAAGCGCTGCGACAGCACCACCTGAAAGATGTCACCGGCGAGGATAAGTTCGCGGGCCGCCTCGACCGCTTCGGTGTACAGCTTCTCCCCCATCGTCGAGCTCACCACCGGCGGCTGGTCGTCGACGCGAGGCGGCTCCATCAGCGGCTCGGCCAGACTGCGGGCACCATCGGCGGCGAGTTCACCGATCCGGTCGACGGCCTCGTCGTAGAGACGGCTGATCGCGGCGGCGTCGGCACCGTCGGGCACCAGCGCGTTGGAGATCAGGATGACCCGCTGACGCCAGTGGTCATACGCCGCCAGTTCGCCGATCATGGAGATCACCGCGTCTGGGTAACCGAGATCGTCGGTGGGAACATTCGGAAGGTGTTCGACCTCGCGGACCACGTCGTAGCCGAGATATCCCACCAGACCACCGTGGAGCGGGGGAAGGCCCTCGAGTTCAGGTGCCTCATAGTGGGCCAGTAGGACTTCGAGTGCGGCGAGCATCCCCCGGTCGGTCGGCACGTCGACACCGAGGCCTCCTGTCACCTCGACCCGACGGCCACGGGCCACGAGCGTGGCGCTCGGGCGGCGGCCGATGAACGACCATCGGCTCCAGTGGTCGCCGCCCTCGACCGATTCGAGCAGGAAACCATCGTCGTCGCCCACCACCCGGGCGAAGGCCGCCACCGGGGTGGTGAGATCGGCGAGAAGCTCGCCCCAGACGGGAACCACCGTATGATCGGCCGCGAGGGCACCGAACTCGTCGCGGGCGGGGCGAATCCGCACGATCAGACGAACCGGAGGTGCCCGGGATCGACCACCGTGCGGTAGTAACAGGTCGGTCGGGTGTTGCCTTCGGAGTCACGGGTGTGACACACGCCGGTGCCGGCCTTGCGAACCCGGTAGAGCAGGCTGTTCTGTTCACAGTTGACTCGCACGTCGACCAGCTCCAGCACGTCGCCCGATGTGGCCCCCTTGTGCCACAGCACGTGGCGTGAAGTCGACCAGAGCACCGCCGACCCTCGCTCGAGAGTTGCCCTGAAGGCCTCCTCGTTGGCATAGCCCACGAACAGCACCTCACCCGAGTCGGCATCCTGCAACACGACCGGTACGACCTGGTGGTCGGCACGGCCGATCTTGGCGACCTTGTCGAAATCGAGGGTGAGATCGGTGCCTTCTTCGAGCGCTTCGGACATGGCACGAAGCCTAGAGGTTGGGACTTGGGGAGCAAGTTGGATATATCGTCGCCGCCATGGCCGACACCGACATCGTTCCCCAACCGACACCGGATGTTCCCGACTCGGGGCTGGCCCGTCTCGACGCCGTCGCCCTGGCCGCCATGGTAAGGGCAGGCGAGCTGCATCCGACCGAGATCATCGACGACACCATCCGGCGCATGGAACAGTTGAATCCGCAGGTCAACGCCATCATCCACCCGGCATTCGAGCGGGCCAGGGAGATTGCCGCCGGTGACCTGCCCGACGGTCCGTTCCGTGGTGTTCCGATGCTGCTCAAGGACCTGTGGCCATCCAGCGTCGGCGACCCGTACCACCTCGGGGTGAAGGCACTCAAGGAGGCGGGCCACACCGGTGATCACGATGCCAACATCGTCACCGCCTACCGCGACGCCGGTTTCGTCATCTGCGGGCGTACCAACACCCCGGAGTTCGGGTTGGTCGCCACGACCGAGCCAGAAGCCTACGGAGCCACCCACAACCCGTGGGACCTCACCCGTGGCCCCGGCGGTTCATCAGGAGGCTCCGCCGCCGCGGTGGCGTCGGGCATGGTGCCGGCGGCCAACGCCAGCGACGGCGGCGGTTCGATACGCATCCCGGCCGCGATGTGCGGGTTGGTGGGGCTCAAGCCGAGCCGTGGCCGGATATCGATGGGCCCCGACCAGGACGAATGGGGCAACTCCGTACAACACGTGGTGTGTCACACGATACGTGACTCGGCGGCGATTCTCGATGCCACCGCCCGTCACTTTCCCGGTGACGGCGTGATCGCACCCGACATCGGTCGGCCCTATTTCGATCAGGTGGGCCGAGATCCGGGCCGCCTGTCGTTCGGCTTCGTCGATCATTCGCTGCAGCCCGACCTGACGATCGAGCCGGAGATCGCCGAGGCGGTCCGCGACACCGCTCGGATCCTCGAAGACCTGGGACATTCGGTCGACGAGTCCCACCCCGACGCTCTGGCCGATCAGCGCATGGTCGACGATTTCAGCGCGATGTGGCGCGTCGGCGCCACCGCCAGCCTGGCCAGGATCAGCCGCTGGCTCGGTCGCGAAGTGACCGAGGAAGACGTGGAGGCCGCCACCTGGTTCATGGGCCGCTTCGGCGACACCGTGAGCGGTCCCGACGTGATCAGCGCCCAGGCCGCACAGATGGTCTACCGCCGTGGCATGGCCCAATGGTGGCATTCGGGCCACGACATCCTCATCACCCCCACCTGCATGAAGACCGCGCCAATGCTCGGCGAACTGGTCGGGACCCCCGAGGACCCGATCCACGGCCTCCAGGAATCGATCCCCTACGCGGCCTTCACCGCGCCGTTCAACACCACCGGCCAACCGGCGATCTCATTGCCCGTCGCTCTGGGTACCAGCGGGCTGCCGATCGGCGTTCAGCTAGTCGCCGGTTATGGGCGCGAGGACCTGCTCATCTCGGTGGCCGCGCAGCTCGAGGCCGAGATCGGCTGGCCGTCACGGAGGGCACCGATCCATCCCTGAGCCCGGCCAACGCGGCGACAGCCGTGACTCCGGCGGTCAAAGGTACAGGCCGGTCGAGCCCTCGTCGAGCCGATCGGCGGCCACGGCGTGGATGTCGCGCTCGCGCAGAATGATGTAGTCGATGCCCCGCACCTCGACCTCGTAGCGATCTTCGGGGTTGAACAACACCTTGTCGCCGGACTCAATGCTGCGCACATTGGGGCCCACCGCGAAAACCCGGGCCCATGCCAAGCGCTTGCCGACCTGGGCGGTGGCCGGGATGAGGATACCGCCGGTGGTGCGCCGCTCGCCTTCGGCCTCACCGAGCCGCACGAGGATTCGGTCGTTGAGCATCTTGACCGGAATGCGGTCGTCACCGTCGGGTCCCGGGGCTCTGCCGTTGCCGGTCTCGGTGCTCGTCACGACCGCAACGCTACCGCTGGTGGTTCCGCACCGCGCCGAGGTGATTCACGTCTCGATGACGTTTCGATGACGCGCCTGCTCCAGAGTCCCGGTCGGGACTCGACCGACGAGAGTCCGGGAGGCAGGGGTCATGGAACGAACCGTATGGTGGGTGGGCCGGATCATCGCCGCCTGGGGACTCGTGTCCACGCTCGCGGTGCCTGCCGCGTGGGCTCAGAACACCGATGCCGTCGACGCCCTCATGGCTCTGGGGATGGACGCCCCCACCGCGGAGGCCGTACTGGATCTCGGAATTGACGATGGAATCGGAGACACCTTCCGCTATGCGGTTCCCGGTTCGGTTCCGGCGACCATAACCGACGGGTACGTCGACATCGTGCGCCGTGGCGGGTTCGCCATACAGGGCATGCGACCGCGAACCGACGGTTCCGTTCCGTGCGGGTCGACGACCGACGCCGGCACGTGGGTCTGCGCGGGAACTCCGAATCCGGGTGCCGATCACTGGCTCCTGTGGATGGAACTCGCCGGCCCCGTGCCCGACGACGGCGGCGACCTGACGTGGTCCTACTCCTTCCCCTACTACGACGAGAGTGCCGGCGACGCTCCATGGGTGGCCCAGGGCCCGTTCGCGTGGGAT
Organism: Acidimicrobiia bacterium; assembly: GCA_003231645.1. Taxonomy (GTDB): domain Bacteria; phylum Actinomycetota; class Acidimicrobiia; order Acidimicrobiales; family Aldehydirespiratoraceae; genus SZUA-87. The sequence goes on from QIIW01000089.1 coordinate 23,122, forward strand.
ATTTTCCAGGGCACCAACCGCTGGCCGCAACTCACTCGCGAGCCGGGCCGCGACTGGCGACTCCAGGTGACCAACACATCGTTCCGGCCCCTCATATCCACGTCTTTCGCTCTCATTTCCGGAAACATGCTGATCCTGGCGCTCCCGGCCGGTGAGTCGGGCACACCATTCGAGCTGGTCTCCGGTGCCGGCGGCGCCGCCCTCGGCGCAGCGATGGTCGGCGCGGCCCAAGGCGACGTCGGCCCTGTGATCTCGGACGCACTGATCGTTCTCATGTATTGGGCGGCAGGAATTCACGTGCACGACGGCACCTTCGGTCGTGACCCATCCGACACGTCCGGAGCCGATGCCGCCCCCGATGTCAACAGCCCGCGGGGGCCCGGGGATCTCGACACGACCGGATCGGCCCTCGTCCTGATCACGGACGGTGATCCGCCACCGCACACCGTCGCCCCTTCAGAACCACCGCCGGCCACCGGCCCAGCGGTGACTGTTCCGCCCGATACCGCCCCGGCGCCGACGCCCCCGCCGTCCGATCCCGGGTCGGGTGGCATCCCTTGGCTGCCGATCGTGATCATCCTGATCGTCGTCGTCGCCGTGTTCGAGACACAGCGGCGAACGAGAACCCGGCGCAGCGGTGGCACGCCGACCGGCGGGGACGGTGACGAACCGGGCGACGTATCCGGAGAGGGTTTCGCGTCGGCCCCCGACGAGGCTCCCTCCAGGGTCGACTTCGGGGTGTACGTCGATGGCCCCGCCGGTCGCCAGGTGGTCAAGGCGCCGGCAACGGGAGCCCGCCACCTCGGTGACTATGTCATCACGGTCACCTCGAGGCTCGACCATGGTACCGCCACCCACCCCGAGCACAGGGAGTCCAGGAAGACACAGAGCCAGCGCGTCTACGCCTACGGAACTCGGGCCATGGGTTACGACCCGGCGACCGACACGACACAGGACACCTGGCTCGACGTCTGGAGGATGCACACCGCCACGAGTGATGCCATCATCTCCGGCGCCAATCTCACGACCAAGCTCCTGGCCGATGTGACCGATCGTGAAGGACTCAGACAAGACTGGTCATCATCGAAATACGCGACGCCGGCGGTTCGCAAGCCGAGCAAGACGACAACCGTCGCTACTGCCGGCGTCGTCGAGAAGACCATCGTCGGCATCGCCTTCGAGCCCACGGGCCGGGTCGGGAGCCACGACTACATGCCGACCGCCCAGTCAAGCCTTCACGTCCAGGTCAAGGCCGATTGCTACATGCACCAGACCGGAGCGACCGAGCACCTGAGCAATCTCTATCCGTTCGTCAAGGTCGTCGGCGCCGGGCTGGCGGCCACGTGCGCCACCGTGCCGAAGGCCCGTGTCGACGGTGAGGTCGGGGTCGAATGCGACGGAACCGGCTTGAACTACCGGGTACAACAGGGAAAACCGCTCGAACTCGTGGAGGGCACCGGTGGGTCTCTTGTCAGCTTCGGCGGACCCGAGATCGAACTCGGACTGGGGCCGGTGAAGCTCGGCAAGGCGTCGATATCGCTCCAGCCGGGAGCCAACCACATCCTCAACCGGCATCTGTGGCTCGAGGAACTCGCCACCGACAATCACCTGCGCGATGTCCTGCGGCTCGACGCGACGATCACCACCGACCTGACGGCAACGTCGAGCCTCGAAACCGACCATGGCTTCGAGATGATCAACCGTATCGACAACGGCCTGCAGGTCGAATCCACCGCCAACCACGAACTGGTCGTGATCGCCGCCGGGACCGTTGACGGGCACGCGGTCGGGGTGACGCTGAGTCTCGGAGCCCCGGCTCGCACGGTGCTGGGAGGCGACCTGTCGAGGTTGAGGCCACGCCTCGCCCCGAAGGCCAACCCCGGTCGATCCGACGGCTACATCGAACCTCTCGGCGGGCAGCAGCGGGGCCTGAAACATCCGGGATTCGCCATCAAGACCGGGAGCGGCGGATCCGGTCCCGGAAAGATCGGCGAGAAGAAGCACTGGGGGCTGGTGTGAGCGACATGCCCCCGAACGACCGGTCGACACAGGAGCCCGACACGATGCACATCATCCATTCGATCCGATCCCGCACCCTGGGCCTGGTGACAATCCTCATACTGGTCGCCGCGGCCTGCTCCGGCGCGACCTCCACCACCCAGAGTCAGCCGGTCGAAACTGCGGCACCCACGTCATCGGCGGCCCGGGCGCCCGAAACACCCCCCGGCAGCACGCCGATCCAGCAGGATCCGGGACCGGCGGAACTGGCCCTGATGCCCGACGCGGTCGGCAGTACCGACCCACTCGAGACGGTAAACCACCTGGCGTCGGTCGCAGTCCGGGCGGTCGAGGGCGGAGTGGAGGTCACGTTCCCGGCCATGGACAACGGAGGTCTCCGCGTCCAGATCAGCGACACGACACAGCAGGTCGACATCTTCTGCGATCTCTACTCGAACGGCGACGGCCTCACTGCCACCTGCTCGGGCGCTGACAGGGTGACCGGTCAATTCCTCCCGGGCGAGGAGATCCCGATAGTCGGAGACGGTTCTGGTGGGTACACCTATGTGGTACCTCTCCGTGCCGATTCCGACTACGTCACGATCACGCTCGGCGGGACCGACTACATGGCTCGGACCGTGACGTTCGCCGACAGTCCCGGAATGGTGCAGCTCAACCCCGATGGCTCTCTGGCCGCGCCCGTGGTCAGGACCTTGGGAGTCGCCAGAGCGGGTGATGTCGTCGTGGCGCTCGGCTAGGCCCAACCCAGACGGCGCTGAAGCATGAACGTGAGTTCCTCGACCGGCCCGCCTACTTCGTCGAGGGCCTCATGACACCGTTTCAGTGCTCGTCGGGCCGCCGGGCGGTCGCCCCGCTCCAGGTGAGCGGCGATCACCGCACGGTGCGCGGCCTCCGACCACGGTTCGGCGTCGAGGGTCCGGCCGGCGACCACGAGAGCCTCTTCGACCCTGTCGTAGGCCAGCAGGAACTCGGCCAGACGCACCGACCCTCGAACGAAGCGCGAGCGCAGTCGGTCGCGTTCGACCGCCGACCAGTCGTCATAGGCCGCGTCGGCAAGAAAGTCACCCCGGTAGAGATCGCACGCCGTCCCCAAGTGAACAAGAGCCATCTCGGGAACGCCCTCGGTGTCGAGATGTTGGGCTTGGTCCAGCAGGCCTTCGAATCGCCAGGAGTCGATGGAGAGATGATCGCCGACACACAACTCCAGCGACCGGCCGTCGGAGCGGACGAAGTACGGGGCCTCACCGGCTGTGCGTTCCGGTTCGAGCACGCCATGCAGCAGGTTCAGAGTCGATCGCAGGTTCCGGCGTGCCGCGGGCTCGTCGGCGTCGGGCCACAGCGCCGTCATGGTCACGTCACGCGTGGCCTTGCGACGTAGCGTCAAGAACCCCAACAGCGAGCGAACCCTTTCCCGGCGCCAATTGGAATCGGTGACGGGCTGACCGTCGAAGGTGATGGTGACGGGTCCCAGAACGCTGACGTCGACGCGGTGACGAGGCGGCACCGCGATACCGGCCACGATCTGACGAGCGGCCGAAGCCACCCCGGGCATGTGGTGGCCGGTCAGCTCCCTGAACACGGCGCGAGCCGGCTCACCGATCACCCGGGCCATCCATGCTGCCGCGTCACGGGCCTCGGCTCGGTCGGCGGCCCACGCCGCGCATACCAACTCGGCTGCTCCGCTGAGCAGGGCGGCGCTGATCAACCCACCGTGCTGCTCGGGCCACGTCATGGCGGCAACACCGTCGAGTGAACCCTGGTCCAGTCGCCGAAGGGCCGCCGCCACCTCGATGTCACGACGCCTCAAGGGACCGGCGACGGGTGAGGAGAAGTAGGGAATCCACTCCGGGAACTCGCGCGTGATCATTCCGGCGGCCCCGCTGTAGCTGATCCGATTGGAATCGCGGGGCGGGCATCTCTCGATGAGGTTCGCCGCTATCTCGCGACGGGTGTCCATGTCGCCGGTCTCTCCCGCGATCGCCGCCTCCAGAAGTCCTAGCGATATGTCGACCTGCTCGGCTGTGCCGGCGAGCCGGTGGGCGGCATCGAGGTGCCGCTGGGCCTGTGCCACGTCGCCGAACGCGGCCGCCGTGATGCCGAGCCAGATGTTTCGCAGGAATTCGTCGCGCGGACTCTCGGGCTCGCTACGCCACCGCCAGCCTCTGATGATCGCCTCGATGTCGCCGTTGCGCCACCTCGATGAATAGGCAAGCACGGCGAATCCGGCGGTTCGCACTCCGTGTGTGACACACGAATCGGCCTGCTCGATCGACGGATATCCGGAAAGCTCCAATGCCTGGGCACGAAGCCAGTCGACCATTGCCGCGAAGGCGGGCGTCACTTCCTCGGATCGGACGCGACGCACCGAATTGAGCACGCCCCGGGGATCACCGCGCAGCAGAGCGAGGAAAGCCTCGCTGATGGCGGCGTAGGGGGCCGCGGATTCGACACCCTGCGAGGCGAGCTCAACCGTCCTCGATGCCACACTGAACAGGCCGTCGACATCACGCTGAAGGTGGTGCCAGTATCCCACCTGCACCAGCGCCGCGACCTCGGCCTCGAAATCTCCGGCGCCACGAAAACCGTCGGCCGCCCGGGAAAAACACTCGTATGTATGCTGGGACGTCGGGTCTTCATGTTGCGCCACGAGACCGACCAGATAGTCACTCGCCGGGCTCCGTTTCTCGGTCCGGGGCATGCTCGCCAGCCAACGCCGCACGTCCGACACGTCATGACCCTGCGGCTGCAGGATCACTTCGCGCACGGCGCGACCGAACAGTTCGGGTTCGTCGGCACCCAGACACGCCTCCATCGCACGCGTGCCGTCGCCCTCGGCCAGCAGATACTCGATGCCGGCACGTCGAAGTTCGTTCAGACGTTCGGCCGGGACCAGTGATGAAACTGCTTCGTTCCACAGGTCATGGGGCACGAACCAGCCGTCGACCTTGTGGATCAGCGGGAGGTCACCCAGGACCGCAGGGCCGACCCCGGCCAGGTGAAGGAGCAATCGACTGTCGACCGGCCCGAGTGCCACACTCGCCTCGAGGGCCGACCGCTGCTCGTTGGTGAGCCATGCCATCACCTCTTGGTGAAGAAAGTCGGTCACATCCTGGGTGCGGGCGGCCAGGGCCACCAGCGCCGGCCAGCCACCGAATCGCTGCAGGTTCTCGACTGCGATCCCGGCCTCGAGCGCCAGCGCTGCCACCTCGGACTCGTCGAGCCTCAGGTCATCCGGTCCCACCCAGCCGACCTGTGCCTGGGCATCGAGACGCGCCAGCAGCACCGGCGGATCGTGGCGTGTGGCCAACAGCACATGGCCGTTGGCAGGGAGCTCGTCGAGCAACCGGCCCATCACCGCCGCGCCCCCGCTACCCGAAGGGATCTCGTGGACATCATCGAGAATCAGGCAGACCTGTGCCGGCGAACAGGACGCCACGAAGGCGACGACATCAGCAACGGTCGTCGCCTCGCGGCCGAGGGAGTGACCCAGAGCGCTGAGGAAATGTTCGGCATCCTTGTCCCCACTCTCACACGTCAGCCACCGGTCGATTCCACGTTGCAGCAGACGGTTCTGGTCGGCGGCCTGAGCGAGCGAGGTGGTCTTGCCGAAGCCGGCACCGGCCCTCATCACCATCACCCGGAGATCGAAACGTTCGAGCAGGCGTCGCTGCAGGGCCGAGCGCAGCAACGACCCCTCGACATCGGGGGCCCGGACCCGAAACGGGCGCATCGCTACGAGCCGTCCTGGCGCGGGGTCATGATCGCCGAGAGTAGCTGATCACGAACCGCTGCGATCCCGGGGTGGAACCCGGCCGGCCGAACGCCTCACTCCGGTGGTCTGACGGTGATGCCGCAGTCGGACATCCTCCGTTTGGCCTCGGCCACCGTGTGCTCGCCGAAATGGAAAATGCTCGCCGCCAGCACGGCGTCGGCCCCACCCTCGACCACACCGTCGACCAGATGCTGCAGCGAACCCACTCCACCGCTGGCGATTACGGGCACGTCGACCGCTGAACTCACCGCCGACGTGAGGACCAGATCGAATCCGCTCCTGGTGCCGTCCCGGTCCATCGAGGTGAGCAGGATCTCGCCCGCTCCGAGTCGCACCACCTCACGGGCCCAATCGACGGCATCGAGTCCGGTACGGGTGCGGCCACCGTGGGTGAAGACCTCGAAGCCGCTCCCGGTGTCGGATGAGGACTTGGCATCGATCGCCACCACACAGCACTGGCGGCCAAACTCCCGGCCGACCTCGGCCACCAACTCGGGGCGTTTCACCGCCGCGGTGTTGACGCTCACCTTGTCGGCACCGGCCATCAGCAGACGGCGGACGTCGTCGACGGTTCGGATGCCTCCGCCGATCGTGAACGGAATGAACACCTTCTCGGCGACAGCCCGAGCCATCTTGACGGTGGTGTCGCGGCGATCCGATGATGCGGTGATGTCGAGGAACACCAACTCGTCGGCCCCCTGGTCGTCATAGACCGCGGCCAGCTCGACCGGGTCGCCGGCGTCGCGAATGTCGACGAAATTGACGCCCTTCACCACCCGGCCGGCGTCGACGTCGAGACACGGGATCACCCTGATCGCCCGAACGGTCATGTTCCGGCCTTTCTCATGGCGGCGACGGCCTCGGCCACCGAAACCCGACCCTCGTAGATGGCCTTCCCGGCGATCGCTCCGACCAGGCGGCGGCCGCCGACCTCGACCGCGGCCAACGCCAGCAGATCGTCGAGCGAGCCGACACCGCCCGACGCGATCACGTCGACATCGGTGGCCCCGAGCACCGCGGTGAGACCGGCGATGTCGGGTCCCTCAAGCATGCCGTCTCGGGTGATGTCGGTGACCACGAACGCGTCGACCCCGATGTCGGCGAACGAGCGGGCCACCTCGAGCACCGAACGGCCCGACTCCCTCAGCCAGCCTTCGACGGCCACCTCGCCGGAGCGGGCATCGAGTCCCACGGCCACCCGATGATCCGTCGCCAGGGTGGCCACCAGGCCCGGATCGGTGAGCGCTGCGGTTCCGATCACCACCCGCTCCACCCCGGATGCGAACAGCGCCTCGGCTGCGTCGACCGAACGCACTCCCCCGCCGGTCTGGACCGGTACTGCTACCGCGGCGGCGATGGCCTCGACCACCGCCCGGTTCTCCGGCACGCCGGTTCGGGCCGCGTCGAGGTCGACGACATGGATCCACGACGCGCCGGCTTCGGCGAAGGCCAACGCCTGGGCGACCGGGTCGTCGCCGTAGACGGTCTCCCGCGCGTAGTCACCTTGGTGGAGACGCACACAACGCCCGCCCCTCAGATCGATCGCCGGGTAGAGGTCCATCAGCCGGAAACCCCCGCGTAGCAGACCGCCATGGTCACGAAATTCTTGAGAATACGGAGGCCGTTGGACCCCGACTTTTCCGGGTGGAACTGCGCGGCCCACAGGTTGTCACGCGCCATCGCGGCCATCAGATCGGTGCCGTAGTCACACGTTGCGATCATCTCGGGACCGCTCTCGGCACAGTAGGAATGGACGAAATACACCCAGGCCTCCTCCGGCAAGCCGTCGAACATCGGGTGGTCGAACCCTTGGCGATCAAGCACGTTCCATTGCATCTGTGGACGCTTCACACCGCCGGGGATCAACCGCACCGTACGATCGATCACCCCGAGCCCTTCACAGCCGGGAGCCTCCTCGGAGGCCGCGAAGAGCACCTGCATGCCGATGCAGATCCCGAAGAACGGTGTCCCGGCCTCGATCCGCTCGAGGCTGACCTCGTCGAGCCCGGTCGAGTGCAGGGCTCTCATGCACGGCTCGAAGGCACCGACCCCGGGCAGTACGACACCGACCGCATCGGCGATGAGACCACGATCGGAGGTGAGCCGGGCGTCGGCTCCGGCGTGGTCGAAGCCCTTGTGGGCCGAGTGGAGGTTGCCGATGCCGTAGTCGAGGATCGCGATCAGCGGACGGTCGTCACCCGGCACGTCAGAGTGTTCCCTTGGTGGAGGGCACGCCATCACCCTCGACGCGCATGGCATCACGCAGCGCCCGGGCCACACCCTTGTAGGTGGCCTCCACGATGTGATGGGTGTTCTGGCCGCGGCGCCCGACGATGTGGAGCGTGATACCGGCCGATGTCACGAAGGCCCGCCAGAACTCTTCGACGAGCTGGGGGTCGAAGGGCGGGTCGCCCAGGATCTTCTGGCCGGGGAAGTCGACCTCGTAGTGCAGGAACGGGCGGCCCGACAGGTCGAGTGCCACTTCCACCGCGGCCTCGTCGAGCGGGACGGTAATCGACGCGAAGCGCCGTACGCCCCGCTTGTCGCCGAGTGCGTCCCGCAGGGCTTCACCGAGCGCGATTCCCACGTCCTCGACCGTGTGGTGGGCGTCGATCTCGATATCGCCCCGGGCCGTCACCTGCAGATCGAAACCTGCGTGTCGGCCGAGTTGATCGATCATGTGATCGAAGAAGGGCAGTCCGGTCGACACGTCGGTGTCACCGGTGCCGTCGATCTCGAGTGAGATCTCGACTGAGGTCTCGTTGGTCCGGCGTTGATGTTCGGCTCGGCGGCTCATGTGAGCACCTCTTTGAGGGCTTGGAGGAACAGGTCGTCTTCTTCCGGAGTTCCGATGGTGACCCTCAGGCATCCGTCGAGCCGGGGCCAGGACGCACAGTTGCGCACCAGCACCGAACGATCGACCAGCGCCTGCCAGACGTCGTCACCCGGCATCCGGTCGGGCCGGAACAACACGAAGTTCGCACCCGAGCGCCACACATGTACCGGCAGCCGCGACATCCGATCGGTCAGACGCTCGCGCTCGGCCACCAGCACGGCCACCCGCCGCTCCATGGCATCCAGGTGGCGCAGGGCGAGAGTTCCGGCGATCTGGGTCATGGAGTCGAGGTGATAAGGGAGCACCACCTTCTCGAGTTCGGTCACCACCCACTCGGGGCCGATCATGTATCCCAGCCTGGCGCCCGCCATCGCCCAGGTCTTGGAGTAGGTTCGGGTGACCACGAGGGGAACGTCGGGGCCGATCAGGTCGAGGGCGCTCCACGGTGCGAACTGGGCATAGGCCTCGTCGACACAGAGCAGGGCTCCGACGTCGACGGTCAGGGCCAGAACAGCCTCGACATCGGCACAGTCGTCGGCGAGTCCGGTCGGGTTGTTGGGCGAGCAGAGGAACACGACCGACGGCCCGTCACGAGAGATCACCCGCTCCACCTCGGCGAGGTCGAGGGAGAAGTCGGGATGGCGTTCACCTTGGGCCACTCCGGTTCCGGTGATGCGGCTCAGGTGGGAATGCAGAGCGTAGGTGGGTTCGAACATCGCTGCGGTGCGACCGGGGCCGCCGTAGGTGAGAAGCAGCGTCTGCAGCACCTCGTTCGATCCGTTGGCCGCGAACACCCGGCCCGGGTCGACGCCGTGGAGTTCGGCGATGGCCCGGCGCAGGGCGGTGGCCCGGCGGTCGGGGTAGCGGTTCCACTCGATCGACCGAACTGCCTGTGCCACATCGTCGGCAAAACCGGGGGGTGGGCCGACCGGGCTCTCGTTGGTGTTGAGCCTGACCTTCACGTCGAGTTGGGGCGAGTGGTAACCCGCCATGAGCGTCACCGAGTCGCGGGCGGCGATGATGTCGGCCATCACATCGCGCCCAGTGACCTGCGGAGGCGGACAGATTCGGCGTGGGCATCGAGGCCCTCGGCGGTTGCCAGCGTGACCACATGGTCGGCCATCGATTCGAACCCGACACGATTGACGCTTACGACATGGAGGTCCTTCATGAAGTCGTGGACGGTGAGGGCACTGGCGAACCGGGCCGTGCCGTTGGTGGGAAGCACGTGGCTCGGGCCGGCCACGTAGTCTCCCAGCGAAGCCGGGGTCCAGGCACCGCAGAACACCGCGCCGGCGTTGCGTACCATCGGGAGCAGCGCCTCGGGGTCGGCGGTCTGGAGTTCGAGATGTTCGGGGGCGATGAAGTTGGCCACCTCCATGGCCTGCTCCGCCGAGCGGCAGACCACGGCGTATCCCGACTTGGCCAGGGTGGCTTCGATATCGGCCCGTCGAGGCGCCACGGCCACGAGTCGCCTCACCGCGGCGCTGACGTCGTCGGCTACGGCCTCGCTCCATGTGACGAGCCAGGCCAAGCCGTCGGGACCATGCTCGGCCTGCACAATCACGTCGATCGCCGTGAAATCAGCCGGAGCCGAACCGTCGGCCATCACCACGACCTCGCTCGGACCGGCGAAAGAGGACGGCACCCCGACGACACCGGCGACCTCCTGCTTGGCTATGGCCACGTAGACGTTGCCCGGCCCGACGATCACGTCAACCGGCCGAATGCTTTCGGTGCCGTAGGCCAGGGCGGCTATGGCCTGGGCGCCGCCGACCCGGATCACCTCGTCGACGCCGGCGACCGAAGCCGCGGCCAGTGTGACGTCGGGGACCCGACCATCGGGACCGGGAGGCACACACAACACGACCTCCGACACGCCGGCCACACCTGCCGGAATCGCGGTCATGAGCACAGTGGAGGGATAGACGGCCCGTCCCCCGGGCACGTAGCAGCCGGCCCGCCCGACGGGACGGTGCAGCCCCCTGAGCAACACGCCGTCACGAACGATGATGATGTCATCCGGGAGCTGCTCGCGGTGGTATTCGGCAATCGACTCGGCGGCCGCCCCGAGCGCTGCGATCACACCCGGATCCACCCGGTCGCGCGCGGCACGGATCTCGGCCGGGTCGACGAGCAGGGAGCTGAGCTCGACCCGGTCGAACCTCGAGGTGAATTCGAGCACCGCCTCGTCGCCCCGATCCCGGACCTCTCGCAGAATCCCCCGAACCGTGTCGACCGGGCCATCGGCCGGTGTGCAGGGGCGGGGAAGATGCGCGGCAACCGGACCGTCGACGCCTCGCAGATCGATCCTCGTGAGCACCACGCCACGCTAGCGGACCCGGTCGGTGCCGCCCGAGTGAATTCTCGGCGATACTGCACCGATGGACCCTGACGCCGCCGAGCTCTCGTCGATGACCACCACCGTGTCCGATCTGGCCCGGCGTGTAGCCGGGATTGCCGAACGACGTGGCTCCGATCCCGATGACCCTGTGGTCGGCCGGCTGCACGAGGTCGAACGCACCCTGCTCACGGTCGAGCGCCGCTTCCGTGCCATTGGCCGCACCCTCGACTGAAGGTCGCCACGCACCACACGATCGGGCAAAACGGAAAGCGGCCGCCCCCATGAAGGAGGCGGCCGCCGGCGACACAGGGCGGCGGATCCCTCGTGTCACCATTTACGGCCGAGCGGCGGGAGCTCGGTCGTGAACGCAATATAGCCCGGGCCTGATGCCGATTGAAATGATCGATCAGGATTTTTTTCGATCCCCGGTCCGGTTTCACCGACCGCGGCCGAAATCGTCGCTCAAACCCGCGTCGAGGGACAGAAATCGTTGAGCACGCAATCCTCACAACGGGGCGTGCGGGCCGAACAGACCCGACGGCCGTGAAGAATCAACCGCAGGCTGAACTCACCGCGTTCCATCGCCGGAACCATCGGATTGAGTGCGAGTTCGATCTTCACGGGATTGGTCTCGGGGGTGAGTTCGAGCCGACGACTGAGTCGCGTGACATGAGTGTCGACCGGCAATCCGGGCTGATCGAGGGCCACGCTGCGCACGACGTTGGCCGTCTTGCGTCCCACACCCGGCAGCCGGATGAGGTCCTTCATGGCCGATGGAACCTCACCGTGGTAGTCCTCCACCAGCAGACGGGCCGTGCCGACCAGGCTCCTGGACTTTTGACGGTAGAGACCGATGGTGTCGACGTAGGGTTCCACCTGCTCCGGGGCGGCCTCGGCCATCGACCACGGATCGGGGAACCGGGCGAACAGCCGCGGTGTGGCCTTGTTGACTCCGACATCGGTTGCCTGTGCCGACAGGATCGTAGCCACCAACAGCTCAAAGGGGTTTCGGTGATCGAGTTCGCATTTGGCCTCGGGGTATTCGTGGGCCAGGCGCTCGTGGACTCGCCTGGCCCGACCGCCGGGGGTGCGTGGGTTGGCCATGGCCCCGGACCCTAGTCACCGGTGTGGGGCACTCGCCCATCGTTCGAGTGGATATTCTTCGTCGGTGACGATACGAGTCGACGGTCCCTCGGATGGCGAGTTCAGATGGTCGATCAACGTCGTCGACCGGGTCGATCCCGATAATCTGTGCCGAGCGGTCAACGCCGCGTTGTCGAATTGTGACCACGGCCCGACGCAACTGTGGATCCACGAGATCGACCCTCTCAGCCACCGGGCCTTGACCGACTGCGGCTGGGAGGCCCGTCGGGATCTGTGGCAGCTTCGCCGGGCGTTGCCGGCCGACCCGTCCGGGCTCCGTACCACGGCGTTCACGGCCGACGACATCGACGAGTTCGTGGCACTCAACAACCGTGCCTTCGCCTGGCACCCCGAACAGAGCGGCCTCACCGCCGAGGCGGTGCGCAGGTCGATGGCCGAACCATGGTTCGAAGCCGACGGATTCAGGCTTCTCCACCTGGAGGGCCGCCTGGCCGGATTCTGCTGGACGAAGATCCATGCCGAAGCGGAGCCGCCACTGGGCGAGATCTACGTCATTGCCGTTGATCCCGACTTCCATGGCCGCGGCCTCGGCGGACCGATGACCCGTGCCGGTCTCGACTGGCTCGCCGGACGGGGGCTGGGCGTCGCCATGCTCTACGTTGAGAGCGACAACGCTCCGGCCAACGCCGTCTACGCGAAGCTCGGCTTCGTTCATCATCACACCGACCGTGCCTATCGACTGGTGAACACATGACGGAAATCCAGGTGGTGGGCCGCTACAGCGTTGATGCCCCGGTTCTGCGCTACGACCCGACCCGGGCCGAACTCGCGGCCCATCTCGACGGGCAGCCCCGCTACCGACTCGACCAGATATGGCAGGGTCTCTACGAGCAGGGCACCAGCCTCGAGGAGATCACCAATCTCCCCAAGGCGCTGCGGGCCGCCCTCGCCGACGCCCTGCCGTCTGCGCTCGAACCGGAAGCCGAGTCGGTGAGCCGCGACGGCGAGACGGTGAAATGGCTCTGGCGACTTCACGACGGCCGGATGATCGAAACGGTGCTGATGCACTACCGCGAGCGCACCACGGTGTGCGTCTCGACCCAGGCAGGGTGCGCGATGGCGTGTGGCTTCTGCGCCACGGGCCAGAGCGGCTTCGACCGCCAACTATCGGTCGGCGAGATAGTCGAGCAGGTGATCAGGGCACGCGTCTCGTCCGCCCCCCGACGGGTCTCCAACGTGGTGTTCATGGGAATGGGTGAGCCGCTCGCCAATTACGACCGCACCTGGGCGGCGGTCGAGCGCCTCCACGACGACATGGGAATCTCGGCTCGGCACCTCACCATCTCGACCGTGGGGGTGATTCCCGGTATCGACCGTCTGGCCCGCGAATCGCTACCGGTGAATCTGGCGGTGTCGTTGCATGCCGCCAACGACACACTCCGAAACCAACTGGTTCCGATCAACAACCGCTACCCGATCGGGCAGTTGACCCTCGCGTGCGAGCGCTATCTCGCCGCCAAGAACCGTCGCCTCTCCTTCGAATGGGCGTTGATCGACGGCGTCAACGACCGTGGGTCCGACGCCCGGGAACTGGCCGCCCTGTGCCATCGCCTCAGGGCCCACGTCAATCTCATTCCGCTCAACCCGACCCCGGGCTACCCGACCCGCGGCACGCCCCGATCGGGGGTCGACGCATTTCGATCCGTACTTGAGCAGCAGGGAGTCAATGCCACGGTCAGACACAATCGGGGCACCGAGATCGACGCCGCATGCGGGCAGCTCCGAGCCAGCCGACAGATCGTGGATGAACCGGATCGCCGCTGAGCACACGGACCCCTCACGACATGTTGGCCGATGGTGAGGGCACGGCGGACCGGCAGTCCATACTGGAGGCCATGAAGGAACGAGTCTGGGTCAATTCCCGCCAACCGCAGACGCTCTACATCTCACAGCTCCTGATGTATTTCAACGGTGTGCTGGCGATTCTGTTCGGCGGCCTCACCTCCGTCGGGCGATTCGATCTCTTCGGTTCCCGAGCGCTCGGAGCCATCGTCGTTCTGCTTCTCACCGTGGGAATGCTCGCCGGTGCCTACGGCATCGCCAACGAGCGCCGCTGGGGCTACCGGCTCGGCGTGGCCGCAGCCATCGCCCCGCTTCTGATCACCTTCGGTGTCGCCATGGCCAGCGGCATCGGAGGCGCGTTGCGCGACCCGATCGGCCTGATGTTCGAGATCGCTCTGCTGGCCCTGCTACTCCACCCGATGAGTACGTCGTATCAGAAGATCTGGTTCAAGTGAGTACCCGCCGGTGAGTCACCCCGGCGGGTCACCGATCCTCCACGAAGGCGTCACCGTCGACCCCGATGCCCTACCGTCGGGCAGCGAAAAACGTCGTGCCGTGCGGTCGATGTTCGACTCGATCGCTCCCCGCTACGATCTCGTCAACCGCATCATGACCTTCGGGCTCGACGTGCGCTGGCGTCGCCGCACCGTCGCTGATCTCGGCCTTCCGGGCGGGTCGGTCGTAGCCGACCTGGCATGTGGCACCGGCGACCTGTGTCGTGAACTCGAACGCCACGGCATCGTCGCCATCGGGCTCGATCTGTCCATGGGGATGCTCACCGCCGCCCGCACCACCTCTCCCCTCGTGCATGCCGATATTCTCGATATGCCGTTGCCCGACTCGGCGGTCGACGGTGCCACCTGCGGCTTCGCACTGCGAAACCTGGTCGAGCTACCTGCCTTCTTCGCCGAACTCGCCCGGGTCGTCCGGCCGGCAGGTCGTATCGCGCTCCTTGATGCCGCCCGGCCCGAGAATCGTCTGCTGCACCTGGGCCACAGCGTCTACTTCGGTCGTGTGGTTCCGCTGATCGGAGGGCTCTTGTCCGACGGCGCCGCCTATCGCTACCTGCCCAAGTCACTCGCCTACCTGCCCGAATGGCCGGTCATGTCCGCCGACCTGGCGGCCGCCGGATTCACCGATGTCGATCGACGGATGTTCACCGGTGCGCAACTCACAACCGCCACACGAAGGCGATAGTTCCCTGGCCACGATTGCGGCCGTCGTCAGCCGGTCAGAGCCAGTCCGGCGGCCATGGCCAGGCCGGCCACCAACTGCGCCCGACCGGTCGCCCCCAGCGCGGGAATCAGATCGCGACCCTCGGCCCCCCGAATGACCATTCTCATGGCCGACACCGCGAACGGAATGCCGACCACAGCCGCCGCTGCACCCCGGCCGCTTACCATGTTGACCACGATCGCAGTGCCGAATGCGGCGTACTGAATGGCGACGAACAGGGCGCGGGTCCGGGGGGCACCGAGCCTCACCGCGAGCGTGCGCTTGCCGGCAATGGTGTCGCCCGGGATATCGCGCAGGTTGTTGACCACCAATAGCGCTGTGGCCCAGAGTCCCACGCTGACGCTGCACGCCACCGCCAATCCGTCGATTCGATCGACCAGCACATAGGTGGTGCCCACCGTGGCGACCAGCCCGAAGAACACGAACACGAAGACCTCGCCGAGTCCGAGATAGCCGTAGGGGCGGGGCCCGCCCGTGTAGGCCCATCCGGCCAGCAGCGACAACGCGCCGACCACGAAGAGTTCGGGCCCGACGACCAGCGCCAACGCTGTCCCGACCAAGCCCGCCACACCGAAGGACAACGTGGCCGCCAGCTTCACACTCGCCGGAGCGACGAGGCCCGACCCCACCAGGCGGAGAGGCCCGACCCGTTCGCCGCCATCGGTGCCTCGCATACCATCGGAATAGTCGTTGGCGAAGTTCACACCGATCTGGAGAGCCACCGCGACCACGAGCGCGGCCAACGCCCGCCACCAGGCGGTGTCGACGGATCGTCCCACCGCCACTGCCGCTCCCACCGCTACCGGAACCACCGCCGCCGGCAGGGTGCGAGGGCGGGCCCCGGCGATCCAGAGAGCGACACCCGATGGCGGTGTGGCTTGGTTCGGTGTGGTCATCGGACCTTCGTGATCAGCTCGGCGAGTGCTTCGATCAACACGACGTGCTCGACCTCGTGGATACGTTCCTCGAGTGATTCGCGAGTGTCGGTGTCGAGTATGTCTACCCGACGGGCGAGGAGCACCGGTCCATTGTCGACGCCCTCGTCCGGCACCAGATGAACCATCACGCCGGTGTGACCGAGGCCGGAGGTGACGTGGGCATTCCAGGCATCGTCGATGGCGTGTGGGCCGGCGAAGGTGTCAGGCAGGGCAGGGTGGAGGTTGACGACCCGGTCCGGAAACTTGTCGAGAAACGCCGACGACAGCAGATGCATCCACCCGGCCAGCACGACCAGATCGGGGCCGTGGTCACCAACGGCTCTCGCCAGATCGGTATCGTAGGCCCGCCGGGCGGCTCGGCGATCGGGATTCGTCGCGACATGGTCGTCGAGAAGCCGGCATTCGGTGCCGATCCCGGCGGCGCGCGCCCGCGACAGGGCGAAGGCATTGGAACGATTGGTGATCACGTGCACCACCTCGGCCTCGAGGCGACCGGTGCGGCCGGCATCGATGATGGCCTGGAGGTTGGTGCCCGAGCCGGAGGCCAGGACAACGAGCCGTGCCGTCACTCCCAATTCCCGGAGAGAACCACCGGGTGCCCATCGGCGGACCGTTGGACCAGTCGACCGATCACGGGGTGGCCGAGGCCCGTCGCGACATCGGCGTCTTCGGCGCCGATCACCACTACGAGACCGATCCCCATGTTCCAGACCCTGAACAGTTCCGAATCGGGCATCGCGCTCCACGATGCGAGGGTACGGAAAACCGGTGGTACATCCCAGGTGCCGAGTTCGAATTCGGCTCGAAGATCATCGGGTAGTACTCTGGGCACGTTCTCGAACAGGCCACCCCCGGTGATGTGAGCAAGGGCCCTGGGTCGGACGCCGGCGGCGAGCATCCGGTCGACTTCGCCGACGAAGCCGCGATGGGGCACCAGCAGCGAATCGATCATGGCGTCGTCGGCCGGATGCGTTTCGAGCAGCTTGCGAATGAGTGAGTAACCGTTGGTGTGGGGACCCGAACTGGCGATACCCACCAGCAGGTCGCCGGCCGCCATCTCATCGGTGCGGGGCAGCAGATCGACTTGATCGACCACTCCGACGATGGTGCCGGCGATGTCGACGGCGCCGGGTGTGTAGACACCCGGCATCTCGGCGGTCTCACCTCCGAGAAGGGCGCAGCCCGAGGTTCGACATGCCTGGGCCATGCCGCCGACTATCGCGGCGACCACCTCGGGTACCAGTTTCGCGGTCGCTATGTAGTCGAGAAAGAACAGCGGGCGGGCCCCCTGCACGAGAATGTCGTCGGTGCAGTGATTCACGAGGTCGATACCGACGCCGTGCCACCCACCATGGCGCGCCGCCAGTTCGACCTTGGTGCCAACCCCGTCGGTGGAGGCCACCAGGATCTTGCCCGGACCAAGCGAATCGGCCGCGAACAGCCCACCGAATGCTCCCTTGTCGGAGAGAACCGGCGGGGTCATGGTGGACCTCACCGCCTCCGAGATCAGTCTCACGGTGCGGTTGCCCTCGTCGATGTCGACCCCGGCCTCGCGGTAGCCGGTCATGGTCTCACCTCCGCGGTGGCCAGCGCGATGTCGGCGCGGTGCTGGGATCCCTCGAACTGGATCAGTGCCACGCCGCCGTGGGCACGGCGGGCCGCCTCGGCGAGTTCGGTTGCCACCGCGGTCACCGCCAACACCCGGCCCCCTGCCGTGAGCACACTGCCATCGGGGCCGAGCCGAGTGCCGGCATGGAACACGGTGCACCCTGCCTCGCGAGCGTCGTCGAGTCCACTGATCGGCACCGGTTCCACACCCGACACCGGATACCCGGCCGAGGCCATCACCACCGTGACGGCGGCGTCGGTCGACCAGATCGGCTCGATCCCGGCCAGCGATCCGGAGGCGCAGGCTTCGAACAGAACAAGGGGATCGGATTCGAGCAGCGGAATCACCACCTGGGTCTCGGGGTCGCCGAATCGGCAGTTGAACTCGATGACCTTGGGGCCATCGGCGGTGACCATGAGCCCGACGTACAGGACCCCGCGGTAGGGCCGGCCCTCGGCCGCCATGGCCCCCAGGGTGGGAGCGATCACCTCGCGCTCGACCCGGGACATCAGTCGGTCGTCGGCCACCGGCGAGGGCACGAACGCTCCCATACCTCCGGTATTGGGGCCCACGTTACCTGTGAGCAGGCGCTTGTGGTCCTGGGCGGCCGGCATCAGCGAATACCTCTCGCCATCACAGAAGGCCAGAATCGACACTTCGGTGCCGCGAAGACGCTCCTCGAGCAGTACCTCGGATCCGGCCGAACCGAATCTGCCGTCGAGGAGAATCGATCGAATGGCCCCGGCCGCGTCGTCGAAGGATTCGGCCACGATCACCCCCTTGCCGGCCGCCAGTCCGCTGGCCTTGACCACCGGCGGCTCGGTGAAGTCGGCGAGCCCGGCCAACGCCGAGTCGGCATCGGTGTGGGTGGAGGCCCGGCCGGTCGGGATGCCGTGGCGGAGCAGGAATTTCTTGCAGTGCGACTTGGAGCCCTCGAGCCGGGCCGCGGCGGCCGTCGGGCCGAACGCTGCTATGTCTTTCTCGGCCAGGGCATCGACCACGCCGGCCACGAGTGGAACTTCGGGCCCGACCACCACCAGGTCGACCCGGTGGGTACGTGCGGTGTCGACGATCGCCACCACATCGGTGGGGTCGACTTCGATGTTGTGACAGCCGGGTTCGACGGCAGTGCCGGCATTGCCGGGGGCAACGAGTACCTCGGCGACCCTCTCCGATCGGGCGAGCCGCCAAGCCAGGGCGTGCTCGCGACCTCCCCCGCCGATCATGAGAACGGTCGAGCCGGTCATCGGGGCATCTCAGTCACCCCAGACCCGGGCGAATTGTTCCTTGGGGCTGAGTCTGAGCTGGACGAATCGCTCCGATTCGAACGGGTAGTCCCCGGTGAAGCAGGCGTTGCAGTAGCCCTCGTCGGTTTCGAGGGCCCGCATCAGAGCGTCGATCGACAGGAACGCTAGTGAGTCGGCGCCGATGTGCCGACGGATCTCCTCAACGGTGCGATGGCCGGCGATGAGCTCGTCGGGCGACGCCATGTCGACACCCATGTAGCAAGGGTCGGTGATGGCCGGGCAGGCCACCCTCACGTGTACCTCGGTGGCACCCGCCTCGCGCATCATCGCCACCAGAGGGCCGCTGGTGGTTCCACGGACGATCGAGTCGTCGACCATCACCACCCGCTTTCCGAAGAGATTGTCGCCCAATGGGTTGAACTTCATGGCCACCCCGGCCTCGCGGAGGCGCTGGGTGGGCTCGATGAAGGTACGGCCGACGTAGCGGTTCTTGATGAGGCCCTCGGTGTAGGGGATACCCGACTCCTGGGCGAAACCGACTGCGTGCGGTGTACCCGAATCGGGGACCGGCACCACGAGATCGGCCTCGACCGGTGACTCCCGGGCCAGCTCGCGTCCGAGCCGCTGACGGGTGGAATGGACGAGATTCCCACCGTGGACGCTGTCGGGGCGTGAGAAGTAGATCTGCTCGAAGGTGCAGAACGCCCGTTTCTTGGGAACCGCGCCCTGTTCGACCCGCACGCCGTCGGCCGAGAGCTTCACGATCTCCCCCGGCTCGACCTCACGCACCAGCCTGGCCCCGATCGTGGAGAAGGCGCAGGTTTCCGAGGCCAGCACGTGACCGCCGTCGATCTCGCCGATGACCAGGGGCCGGAAGCCCCACGGGTCGCGCACGCCGTAGACGGCATCGCGAGTGAGGATCGTCAGGGCGAACGCACCTTCGGCCCTGCTCATCAGCACCTTGATACGGGTCAGCCAGTCGCCACCGGTGCCGGCCAGCATGTGGACCATGATCTCGGTGTCGGACGACGTCTGCAGCCCGGTCCCCCGCTCCAACAACTCCCGACGCAGCTGCGGAGCGTTGATGAGGTTGCCGTTGTGGGCCAGACCGAGGGGCCCATCGAGCGTCTCGATCACCTGTGGCTGGGCGTTGCGAAGCCCTGGTCCACCGGTGGTGGAGTAGCGGGTGTGGCCGATGGCGAAGTCGCCGGTGAGGGTCGACAGGTTGGCTTCGTTGAAGACGCTGCTGACCAGACCCTGGCCCTTGTGGATATTGACGATGCCGTGGTCGGAGGTGGCGATTCCGGCCGCCTCCTGGCCGCGGTGTTGCAGGGCGTGCAGGGCGAAGAAGGTCAGGCGGGCAGCATCCTTGCCCGGGGCGTGAATACCCACGACGCCACATTGCTCGTGTGGACGGTCTTCACATGGTCGGTCGTCGGAATCCGGTTTCATCGTTCGAGCTCGATCCCTCGCACCTGGTCGGCGCGTCGTCGGCGATAGTCATGGAGGGCCTCGGCCAGGCCGGCATCGGTGCCGGCCAGCAACGACACGGCCAAAAGTCCCGCATTGGTGGCCCCGGCATCACCGATGGCCATCGTGGCGACGGGAACGCCACCCGGCATCTGCACGATCGACAACAGCGAATCGATTCCGTTGAGCGCTCGGCTCTGGATGGGTACCCCGATCACCGGTACGATCGTGTAGGCGGCGATAACCCCGGCGAGATGGGCGGCGCCGCCTGCCCCGGCGATGATGGCCCGAAGGCCCCTCTCCTCGGCGCGGCGGGCATACTCGGAGATCAGGTCGGGGGTGCGATGAGCGGAGGCCACCCGATTCTCATGGGCCACGCCGAATTCGGTCAGAACATCGGAGGCCCGCCGCATGGTGGGCCAGTCGGAGTCGCTTCCCATCACGATGCCGACTAGCGGCCGGTCAGATCGCATCACGTATAGCCGCCTCTACTCGTGGGCCGGCGGGATACGCGGCCGGTCGCAGCTCGGTTCCGGTGAGCATCTCGAATGCCTGAGTGTAGACACCGGATGCCCTCACCGCGAGCTCAGGCGGCAACGAAGGCGGCGCTCCGTTGCCGGTGTAGCCGTCGGCGGCGTAGGCTAGCCTCACGACCTCCTTGTCGAGGTTCTCGGGCTCGTGACCAGCGGCGATCAGGTCGTGGGCGCTGCATGCCCGCCAGTATCTCGACGAGTCGGGAGTGTGAACCTCGTCGATGATCGTGAGTCCGGCGTCGGAGTCGAGACCGAATTCGTACTTGGTGTCGACGAGCACCAGTCCGCGCCGGGCCGCGATCTCGCGTCCCCGCTCGAAAACCGCCAGGGCTGCGGTGCGGACGTCGTGCCACAGCGAGGCCTCCACGAGTCCGCGCTCGACAATCTCGGCCTCGGTGATCGGGGCGTCGTGGTCGCCTTGCTCGGCCTTGGTGGTGGGGGTGATGATCGGGGCGGGCAGCGGGTCGTTCTTGATCATGCCGTCGGGGAAATCGAGGCCGTAGATATGTCGCTCCCCCGCGGCGTAGCGAGTCCACAACGCGGTCGATGTGGTGCCGGTGAGATGGGCCCTCACGACCACTTCGATCGGAATCGTCCTGCACTTGCGGCCGATCGTGACGTTGGGATCGATTACCGATTCGATGTGTGAGGGCACGATGTCGGAGATCTGCTCGAACCACCACGCGGCGAGTTGATTGAGGACTTGGCCGCGATAGGGCACCGTTCCCAGCACACGATCGAAAGCCGAGATCCGGTCCGTGGCGACCAATACGAGACGGTCCCCCAAATCGAATATATCGCGCACCTTGC
This sequence comes from Acidimicrobiia bacterium, assembly GCA_003231645.1. Taxonomy (GTDB): domain Bacteria; phylum Actinomycetota; class Acidimicrobiia; order Acidimicrobiales; family Aldehydirespiratoraceae; genus SZUA-87. The sequence goes on from QIIW01000089.1 coordinate 44,882, forward strand.
CCCGTACGAGCGGCCCGATGTCGGACAGAGACCCGGGCGACAGGCCATCGAATGGTTCGGCGATGGCGGGTGAGAGATCGATGGTCATCGGGCAGCCTCCACGAATGCCTGGAACAACGGTAGACCCGACCCCCCGGCATCACCCGACGGGCGTTGCCAGTCGAAGATGTGATCCTCGGGATGGGGCATGAGTCCGACCACGGCCCCCGTGGCATCGCAGATGCCGGCGATGTCGGCCGCCGAGCCGTTGGGGTTGGCCGGGTATTCGCCGAACGCCGGTCCGGCGGCCGGAAACGGACTGGCGCCGGAGTCGAGGTACCGGAATGCGATCAGCCCGGCATCGGTCATCGAGTCGACGACTTCCGAGTCCGACACCGCGATCCGACCCTCGCCGTGCGCAACCGGGCACCGCACCACGGCCCCCGCGATCGCTGCGAGCCAACCGCTGCGACATGACGGTTCGACCCCGAGGGTGACCCAGCGGCATTCGAAGCGGCCGCCGGCATTGTGGGTGAGGGTGACACCACGCCCTCCCGGCCGGCGGGGTCCGCTGAGCAGGCCGGCCTTCACCAAGGCCTGAAAGCCGTTGCAGATGCCGAGAATCGGCCGTCCCGAGTCAACCGCGTCGGACAGCTCCGACGCGAACCAGGTGCGGAGTTCGAGGGCGAGGCGCCCACCGGCACCGAGCGCGTCGCCGTAGCTGAACCCCCCGGGTAGGAGGATCGCAGCGTGCTCGGACCACTTCACCGTGCCGCGGCGCAACACGTCGACATGGACGATCCGCGGATCACCGCCGGCTGCCTCGATGGCCTGAGCAGCCTCGAGATCACGGTTGGTACCCGAGGCGTGGGGTATGAGCACCGGCGGCTTCGTCATGGTCGGTTCTCCCCCTTGAAAGCGGCCACGGCATCGCCGATCGCGACCTCCGTCGTGTGGTCGCCGAACCGTAGGCGGATCGTGGGGGTGTCATCGACATCTCCGATCAATGCGGAGTGGTCCCCGAGCGCCGAACGAACGGCGATACGATCAGAGACGGCGGCCGTGATGAGGATGCGGCCGGGGGTTTCGTTGGCGAAGGCTCTGAGCGGATCGACCGAGCCCTCCGGTGCCGTGACCACGAAGCCATGGCGTGAGGCGATGGCCATCTCGGCGACCGCCACCGCCAATCCACCGTCACTGCAGTCGTGGGCCGAGGTCACGATCCCTCCGATGATCGCCCGGTGAACTGCCCGATAGCGAAGCAGTGGGGTGCCCGGAGGCTCCGGAACCTCGGTGGCGTTGAGCCCGAGAATCCCGTCGATCAGTGACCCACCCATGGCATCGGACCCCGAGCCGACCAACCAGACGTCATCGCCCGGTCGGGCCCCGGCCGAGGTGACCACACGAGAGATGTCGGGAACCAGACCGAGGGCTGAGATGAGCAGCGTGCCCGGGATCGCCTCACCGTTGAACTCGTTGAACAGGCTGTCCTTGCCCGAGATGAACGGCATGGCGTAGGCACGAGCGCCGTCGACACAACCCTGTACGGCCCGTACCAGGCCGCCGAGTCGATCGGGTTTGGTGGGATCACCCCAGCAGAAGTTGTCGAGCAGAGCCACCCGATCAGGATCACCCCCGACCGCGACGAGGTTTCGCACGGCCTCGTCGATAGCGAAGAGCGCCATCGCATGGGGATCGAGCACACCGACTCGGGGACAGATGCCATTGGACAGCACGGCCGCGCTCGGGTGACCGCCGGTGCCGAGGGGTTTCACCACCGCGGCATCGGCCGGGCCGTCGGCGTGGGGGCCCACCATGGGACGCACCACCGTGCCACCGCGGACCTCGTGGTCATAGCGGCGCACGATGTCCTCGTTGGAGGCCACGTCGGGGTGGGCGAGCATGATGAGCAGGAGGTCGCCGTCGAAGGGCGCCTGTCGACCGCTCCGGACCTCGGGATCGACCCACTCGGCCTGCAACCGGCGCCGGGGAACGCCGTCGTGGAGGAACTTCATCGAGAGGTCGACCACCGCCGTCTGCCCATGCCGAACGACCAGGCGGTGATCGCCGGTGAACTCGCCGAGGTCGGTCAGCTCCACGTCCCATTGATCACAGAGATCCACGAGTGCGGGGAGGCCGGCCGGTGGCACCGCCAGCACGATCCGTTCCTGGGCCTCCGACAGCCAGATCTCCCACGGTTGCAGGCCGGGGTACTTGAGCAACACACCGGACAGGTCGACCTCGACCCCGAGGGCCTCGCCCATCTCACCGACCGACGACGAGAACCCGCCCGCCCCGCAGTCGGTTATGGCCGTGTAGAGACCGGCATCGCGGGCCCTCTCAACCACCTCGATACAGCCCTTTTCGGTGATCGGGTCACCTATCTGTACCGCCGTGCCGACCGTCTCTGCCGTCATCGCATCCATTCCGGCCGACGAGAACGTGGCTCCATGGATTCCGTCCCGCCCGACTCGTCCACCGATCGAGATGATGCGGTCACCGATCCGGGCTTCGGTGGGGTGAGAGCCGTGGGGCAGCAGACCGAGAGCCCCGCAGTAGACGAGTGGGTTGCCGATGTAGCCGGGTGAGTAGAGAACCGCACCGTTCACCGTGGGCAGCCCGAGCTTGTTGCCGTAGTCGGCGATACCGGCGACCACACCTTCGCGAACGCGTCGGGGGTGGAGAACCCCGGCGGGTAGGTCCTGGTCGCACAGGTCGACCGGGCCGAAGCACAACACGTCGGTACAGGCGATCGGCCGGGCCGAAACCGCTATCACGTCACGCACCACTCCACCCACCCCGGTGTTGGCCCCGCCGAACGGCTCTAGGGCCGAAGGGTGATTGTGGGTCTCGACCTTGAAGGCCAGGTCGTTCTCGTCGTCGAACGCTACGATCCCCGCATCGTCGACGAATGCCGACCGCAACCACCAAGGATCGAGTTCCTCGGTGACGGCGCGCAACGCGGCCAGCAATCCGTCGTGTTCGGTGACGATCTCCGACCCATCGGCTCGCCGGTGGGTGAGTCCGATCAACGCCCGGAACGTCTTGTGGACGCAGTGCTCCGACCAGGTCTGGGCCAGGGTCTCCAGTTCCGCGTCGGTCGGGGCACGCCCCTCCGATCGGAAATGGGCTCGGATCGCCTGCATCTCGGCCAGATCGAGCGACAGCACACGCCTGCGGCTCAGATCGATCAGCTCACCGTCGTCGAGACTGCTCAGGTCGATCACATCGACCGTCGAGTCGACCGGTACCGCCGACGAGAATTCAGGCTCGAGTACGCCATGGGACCAGTGTTCGATCGTGGAATTCACGAGTTCCCGCGCCACCAGTTTCTCGATGTCGTCCGCCGACACATCTCCGATCAGGTCGTAGCGCACGGCCGTGGTGACCTCGATGTCGGGCAGGCCGAGCTCACGCGCGCCCCTTTCGAGTTCGCGAGCGTCAGCGTCGGTCACACCCGGCTGCACGGCGACCTCGATCGCGTGGCCGCGGGGAGAACTCCGTCCGAGGCTCCAACAGTCGACCACCGGGTCGGCCAGCAGCTCCAGACACAGCCGCTCGACCTGCTCTTCGGCCGGCCCACCCCGGATGTTGTAGATCCTCGTGACGACGCATTCGCGAAGCCGCTCGACCGACAGAAGTTGTGCCGCGGCCAAGACCCTCGGGCCCTTCGGATCGTCGACTGCCGTCACCTCGATGCGCAGCGCCACGTGGGACGAAGCTAGCCGCCGGCTCTCACCGCCGCACCTCGGGGCGGCCCAAGATCACAGAGAATTCTCGATCGCCCGACGCGATACCCGATCCGACCGACCAACCTGATGTCACGACCGGTGCCGGCGATACAGATCGGTGGGACGATCGTCGAGCTTCGGTGGCTCGAGTCGCACTATCACGCTGGGTCCGTGACGCTCGACGATCTCGACCAGGCGCAGGTGCTCGAGATGTCCTTCCATACGGTCGCACAGGACCAGACGGCGCCTGCCGACCTTGGCCACGATTCCGCCCGAACGGCGCAGACGGTCGAGCGATTCGATCTCGCGCCACCCGATCCGCCGGGTCGACAGCGGGCAGCGGCGATCCACCCCCTCCGGTGTCACGACCGAGCGGATGGGCTGATCGACGAGCAGAGCGGCCGTTGCCACCACTCCGACCACAAGGGCACCGATCCCCAGAACCCCGAGCGACCGCGTGAGACCCACGGCTATCGGCCCACCGATCAACGCCACCGAGCCGACCAGGGCAAACGCCCACGACCGCCTCGAACTGTGGAGCACGACCTGGTCGTCGGGGCTGTCGGTGGAAGAGTCGGGCATCTCGGCTGATCCGGTTC
>QIIW01000065.1 GCA_003231645.1 Acidimicrobiia bacterium
CTCCTCGTGTTGGCGACGATTGTCGGTGAGGCTGCCCTCGAGGAATGCCTCGACGATCATGCCGAGTGTGTAGAGAACCCCGCCGGTCCCGTCTCCTCGAAACCGACCGTGGTCACGGTAATTCCGGTCTGGTAGACGGCGTCGAACAGGCCCAGACCGAGGATCCGATAGCCGACAACGCCGACGGCGAGGATCAACACGAGAACGGTGGCACCCAACCTGACCCGGCTCCACGGGTTCGGACCCGACGGACCGGAGCGGGTGGTCAGTCGCCCCGCGATCGGGGATCTCAGGTGCACCACGACCACTCCTCGCGACTCATCCGGCAGACAGGGCCGTCGAGTTGTCGAGGATCTCCGGTGGGAACATCGGCACGGACAGCCCCACGTGGCCCGGCGCAGCACCGGTCTTGCGCTCGATTGCGATCAAACACCGCTCGGTGACCACATCGCCCAGCGGCGCAGCAATCGGTGGTGGCAGGTATCCGGACACTCCCCGACCCTATTGGCCCCGACCTTCCCCGGCCGCCACAGGGGGGCATCGGATCGACCAGGCAGACTGGTGCGATGCACGCTTCGCAACGCTACGAACTGGAATACCTGAGCGACCGGTCGATGCCCGGGGTCAGCCGTCGACGGGTGGGCGACTGGCTCCTGCGCGCCGATCGCGGCGCCACCGGGAGAGCCAACACGGTCTGGCCGAACGGCCGACCAACCGGGTCGACCCCGGAAGCGATCGACGAGGTCGAGCAGTGGTATGAGTCGCGGCACCTCCGAGCCGGATTCCAGATCTTCAACGGCTCGTCACCCGAACTCATCACCGAACTCGATCGACGAGGCTACGTGGAGGCCCCCGGCGCCATCGTCACGGTCGCCGAATTCGACGACCTCGATCTGACCACCGACCAGCGCACCGAGGGCCCCCTTCACTCGCTGGGCGAACCCGACCCGACACCCGCGTTCGCCGAGCTGGTGAGCGACCCTGACCGGACCCAAGAGATGACCTCGACCTCCCTGCCTCAGTGGTTCCTCACGATCCACAGTGCCGACGGCCGGACGCTCGGAGGTGGCATGGCCACGATCGACGGGGCATGGCTGGGTGTCTTCGCCATGAAGACGGCCCCCGAGGCCCGCCGGACCGGGGTGGCCCACCGCGTGCTGAGAGATCTGGTCGAACACGGACGCCGCCGCGGGGCATCCCGGATCTGGCTCCAGGTGATGCACCACAACACCCCCGCTCGCCGGCTCTACACCGACACGGGGATGTCCGAGGCTCACCGGTATCACTACCGGTTCGCGGCTCGGTGAACATCTGGCGACGGAGGTGACCCGAGCCATGTGGCATCCCACCAAGCCCGAGTTCGCAGCCGCCCGCAACTCCCTCTCGCTGGGCATGCCCTACGGCGAACCGTACGTGATCGCTGCGGTGCGCTCGGTCCTCGGCGACATGGACGAGGCCACCGCCTCCGTTACGCCGCGGCGATGACGACATCGTTTCTGCTGCTGGTCTGGTTCATCCTCCTCGGCACGGTCACCCAACTATGGAAGACCCGGCGGATCTTCAACCCGTTGGCATGGTTTCGGCTCACATCGTGGAGCATCCGCTTCGCGTTCGACGTGCTCCCGACCATGGTTGTGACCGTGCTGCCGGGTCATCACCCGAGCGATCTCACCGACCCGACCGGCCGGGTCAATCGGGTCTGATCACTTCTCTCCACGGCTTGATCGTGACCGAATCGAACAGCCCCGCGATCAGATAGGGGTCGCCGGTCGCCCACGACTCGACCGACGCGCGGTCGGGAAAGTCGAGTACCAGCATCGAACCGGTCATGGCCGATCCGTCGTCGGCCACGAAGGGACCACCGCGCACCACATGTTCGGTCGAGTCGGCCAGCCACGCCAAGTGGGCGTCGCGGTTCTCGAGTCGCAGCCGGCCACGATCCGAACGGTCCTCGGCAATCAATACCCAGAGCATGCGTCCTCCACGTGCGGCTAGCCAGAATGCCGTCACCACGGTAGAGGAAGCTGCCAACGAGACGCTGTCCCGCTAGCTTCGGCCCCATGACCGACACCGAGGCAGCCGCGCCGGCGCAGAAGAAGGAACGCTGGACCTACCAATGGAAGGAACTCTTCTCGGAGGTCATCACCAGTGGCCTCTGCACCGGCTGCGCGGGATGCGTGGTCGCCTGCCCGCATCATGTGATCGGCTACGAGCACGAGCCCGGCGGCTACCACCCGTTCCATCTCGAGGACGAACTTGGCCCCGATGACTGCGTCCACGGCCAGAAGGGCTGTACTTCGTGCACGCGGGCCTGTCCCCGGTTCCGCATGTGGGAGCCCGAAGCCGACATGCACCTGCAGGCACGTGAACGCAATCCCGACGAGATGGCCGGCATCTACTCCGACATTCTCCTCGCTCGGGCATCCGACGACCTCGTCTACGAAACCGGACAGGACGGAGGCCTGGTGTCGGCCATGCTCATCTGGTGCCTGGAGAACGACATCATCGATGGTGCTCTCACCAGCGACGTCGAGCCTCTGCCCGACGGCGAACCCGGATGGAAGGCCCGTCCGATGGTGGCCACCAACCGCGACGAAGTCCTTCGTGGTGCCGGAAGCCGTTACACCTACTCGGCCAACACCCTGGCCTTCGACGAAGCTCGCGACAGGGGACTCAGCCGCCTCGCTCTGGTCGGCATGGGCTGCCAGACTTCGGTGACACCGGTGATGCGGCACCGCAAGGTCGGCAAGGTCTCCAAGCCGATCAAGCTCAACATCGGCCTGTTGTGCTCGAAGTCGTTCGACGACTCGATCTTCGACGAGCTGTTCGAAGTGAAGTACGGCCTTCGCCGCGACAACATCGCCAAGATGAACATCAAGGGTGTGTTCCAGATCTGGACCAAGGACGGCCAATACCGCGAGATCAACCTCAAGGAATGCCACGCCTGGACCCGTGAGGGTTGCCTGCTCTGCCCCGATTTCGCAGCCGAACACGCCGATATCTCCACCGGCGGGATCGGCAACGAGACCGACTGGACCCTCACCATCGTGCGCACCGACCTCGGTCGCTCCGTGATCGACGCCATGGTGGCCGACGGCACGATCGAGACCCGACCCGGTGACGACGACCCCGCGGCCATCGCCCTTCTGCACCGCCTCGCCCAAAAGAGTCGCGAGCGCTGGCCCGAGTGGGCCCAGGACCGTCCCCGTGCTGGAATACCCGTCGAGGTACGCGGTTGAACGATCATGTGACCGACACTTCCCCCGCCGCCGAAATCCACGACCTCGAATTCTGGGTCGACCCCATTTGACCATGGTGCTGGGTGACGGCCCGTTGGGTCGTCGACGAGGTCGCGCCGGCCCGCGATCTGAGCATCACGTGGCAGCCGATCAGCCTGTACTTCAAGAACCAGCCAAGTGAAGGTTCGTCCCGCCACGACCGGATGTTCTTCACCCATCGGCTCCTACGGGTGATGGAATCGATTCGGGCCGCCGAAGGTGACGACGCCGTGTTCGACTTCTACTGGGAATGTGGCCGCCGGATCCACCACGACAAGTCGCTCGACTTCAGCGCCGCCGAGGCGGTGGCCTCGGCCGGATTCGATTCGGTGCACGCCGAAGCATTCGACGACGAGAAGTGGGACGCCGAGATCCGAACCCGGATGGACGCCGGCCTGGCCCTCACCGGTGACGAGGTCGGCACTCCGATCATCGCATTCGACGATCGGAGTGGCGTGAGACAGGGGTACTTCGGCCCCGTCATCACCAAGGTCCCGCCCCACGAAGACTCCCTGGCCATGTGGGACGCACTCATGGCCATGATGAACATCGAGGGTTTCTGGGAACTCAAGCGCACCCGCACGGAGAATCCCGATTTCGGTGAACGCCCCTGACCTGAGCCCACCCCGCCCGGCCGGTCTGGTGAACTGATCCGGTCGCCGCAGCGGCGGCACGGTTCACAGGACCGGGTCCAAGGCCTCCAGGGCACGGTCGACGTCGTCGGCTGTGTTGTAGTGAACCAGCGAGAGCCGGACCACGCCGTCGTCGGGTTCGAGGCCGAGTGCGGTGATCAACCGATGGGAATAGAAGTGGCCGTGGCCGCACGACACTTCCGAGGCAGTCAAGGCCGAGTACACGTCGGCTGAGGTCACCTTCTCACTGTGGAAACCGAACGTAGGGGCACGAACCGCGTGATCGGCCGACCCGATGCCCACCAGCCTGACCCCGTCTCGCGCCGCCAGGAAGTCGAACAGAGGCTGCATCAGGGTCTGTTCGTGGGTCGCGAACAGCGCGAACACCTCGGCGATCCGCCCAGTGCGATCCACGGCACCGCCCGCACCGGCATCCGGCCCGAAATGGTGGGCATGAATTGCCTCGTAGTAGTCGACGATCCCACCCGACGCGCCGATCTCGACGTGATCGGGTCCCGCTGGGGTGAGGCGAGTCGAGAGCTTCGACTCGTTGAAGTAGTGGCCCTCGTGGTGAACCGATTCGAGCAGACTACGCCGCGTGTACATCATCCCGAGGTGGGGTCCGAAGGTCTTGTAGGCGCTGTAAAGGTAGACATCGCAGTCCAACGCCTTGACGTCGACCGGCGCGTGGGGTGCGTAGGAGACGCCATCGACCACGACGATGCCGCCGACGGCGTGAACCAGATCGGCCACCCGGCGCACCGGATTGATGGTGGCCACGACGTTGGACGCGTGGGTGACCGCAACCAGCCGGGTTCGGTTGGTGATGAGCGCCTCGAGATCGGTGATGTCGAGCAGGCCGGTTGCCGGGTGGACCGACCACTGCTTCACGACGATTCCGGTCTCGGCCAGCCGCCTCCATGATCCGATGTTGGCCTCGTGGTCCTGGTCGGTCACGACGATCTCATCGCCCTCGTCCCACCCGTAGCGCAAGGCTCGGGCGAGAACGTAGGTGTTCTGGGTGGTCGACGGGCCGAAATGGATCTCGTCCGAATCGGCATTGAAGGTGTCCGCCATCAACTCACGCGAGCGATCGATCGCCTCAGCGGCCCGCTTCGACGGTGCGTTGCCCCAACCCGGCTGGGCCTTGTGGAACGAGAACAGTTCCGTGACCTTGTCGATGACCTGACTGGGGACGTAGCTCCCGCCGGCGTTGCCGAGGTGCGCCCAACGACCGGTCTCCGGATGGGAGAACGACGGAAACTGGCGGCGAACGAAGTCGAGGTCGAGGTCGAGCGACGACCCGGGCATCATTTCGTGGCTGCGGCTTCGATCTTGGAGAGCAACTCGCTGATCTGGGGCGGGATCGAAGTGGGATCCTTGCGCAGGTCCCCGTCGAGCTTCAAAAAGGCCGCGAAATCGCGGCCTGGCGTGGCGTTGGCACTGTCCTGGAGCACATTGCCCGGTTGGGTGATCTGCCCGCCGTAGTAGTTGACCAACGCCTCGAAAGATCGCGTGCAGTAGGTGTTGGCCTGGGCACTGGTCATCTTGCCGCTACCGGCGTTGGCCGTCTGGCAGGCCGTCACGAAGTTGGTCCGGACGCTGCCGTCGATGCCGGCTTCAGTCCATGATTTGGGGTCATTGCTGGAACCACAGGCAGAGGCGAACAGAACCAGCACCATCAGTCCGGCGAAGAACACCAGACGCGGTCTCCTACGAGTGTCGGTCACGGCAGGGAGGCTACCGGATCGCTTCGCCATCGCCCGACCGCGGTGATCGGTCGGGGTCGGGCGCCCCCGGACATCGCTCAAATCGAACAGATCCCCCTCGCCCGCGAGAACACCGCGTCGAGCATTTCCTCGGTGAGTCGACCGGTGAAAGTGTTCTGTTGGCTCACGTGGTAGCTGCCGATGAGCGTTCGCCCATCGGCCATGGGCACTTCGACACCGTGCCCGAACTTGGGCCGAGGCCTGATTCCGAGCTCACGGCACGCGACCCGATAACCGAACGAACCGAGTGCCACGATCACTCTCAGCTCACTGAGGGCCCGTAGTTCACGGGCGAAGAACGGGCGGCAGCTGTCGCTCTCCTCTGGCGTCGGCCGGTTGGCCGGCGGTGCGCATTTCACCGGTGAGGTCACCCACACGTCCCTCAGCTCCAGACCATCGGCCTTCGCGGTGGACTCGGGCTGCGAGGCGTACCCGGCGCGCCACAATGCCCGGTAGAGCCAGTCGCCCGACCGGTCGCCGGTGAACATCCGGCCGGTCCGGTTGGCGCCGTGAGCCGCCGGCGCCAGGCCGACCACCATCAACCGGGCTGCGGGATCACCGAATCCGGGCACGGCGCGAGCCCAGTAGTCGTCGTCGCGGTAGGCGGCCCGCTTCACACGCCCGATCTCCTCGCGCCACTCCACGAGACGCGGGCAGGCCCGACACGACACCACATCGCGCTCGAGCGCGGCCAATCCCACCGTGTCGGGCTCCGGGCGATCCACCGCGTTCACGTGCTGAAGGATACGTTGACCTTCATCCATGGCACGAAGACCCGAACCCCCGAAACCGACCTTGGTGTTGTTCGTTCGCCACGGCCAGACCCCCACCACCGGGGCTTTGCTTCCCGGCCGCGCCCCTGGGCTCCATCTCAGCGACAAGGGCCGAACCCAAGCCGACACGGTCGCGGCCCGTATCGCCACGCTGCCGTCGGTCGCTGCCGTTTACGCCTCACCGATGGAACGTACCCGCGAGACCGCCGCACCGATCGCCCGGTCCAGCAAGCTCCGTGTGCGCCGGGCCACGGGGCTCATCGAGTGTGATTTCGGGCGGTGGACCGGCAAGAAGCTGGCCGAGTTGCGCAAACTCGATTCCTGGCGGACGGTCCAGCGTTACCCCAGCGGATTCACGTTTCCCGGGGGCGAGTCATTCTCGGCACTGCAGGCCCGAGCTGTCGATTGCGTCCATGATCTGACGGCGCGCCATCGCGGCGAGACGATCGTGGCGGTCTCCCACGCCGACGTGATCAAGGCCGTACTGGCCGGCGCCACCGGCACCCATCTCGACCTCTTTCAGCGCATGGTCGTGTCACCGTGCTCCATCACCGCCATCCTCTACACGTTCGACGGCCCGATCGTTCTGACCGTCAACTCCACCGGTGACGACATCAGCTCGCTGGCTCCGTCATGAGTCAAGCTGAATCGTTCCACTTCGAACAGCTCGAGTTCATCACGGTGGGCACCCTCGGGCCGCGCGGCCGGCGAGCCTTCTATCTGCAATGCCGCGGCGAGGGCCGGTTCGTGTCACTAAAGATCGAGAAGCAACAGGTGGCATCCCTCGCCGACTACCTGGAACGGGTCCTCGACGAGTTGCCGAGCGCCGACCTCTCCGATCTTCCGGCCGACCTGAGCCTGCGTGAGCCGGTGGTGCCGGCGTGGACGATCGGATCGATGGGAGTCGCCTACGCCGAAGAGATCGATCGCCTGATAGTCGTGGCGGAGGAACTCACCGATTCCGACGACCAACTCGAACCGGCGCGAGCACGTTTCACCCTGAGCCGCGAGCAGGTCTCGGGACTCGTCGGCCGGGCCCGCGAGATCGTCGCCGCCGGGCGGCCCCCCTGCCAATTCTGCGGTCGGCCGCTCGAGCCGACCGACGGTGACTGGTGCCCGTGCCACAACTGAGCCGCTGATGCCCGGCCCCCACGAATCACCCTTTCTGGACCACGCCCCGATCGATACCCGTCGTGCGCTCCGGTTGCTCGCCGAAGGCACGGTCGAACTCCGCGGCCGTATGCCCTTTTCGTCGAATGCCACATTCCTCGTCGACATCAGTCACGATGGCCTTGTCGCCCAGGCGATCTACAAGCCCCTGCGAGGCGAACAGCCGCTGTGGGATTTCCCGAACGGCCTCTACCAGCGTGAGGTCGCCACATTCCTCATATCCGAGAGCCTCGGCTGGGATCTCGTGCCCCCCACCGTCGCCCGCGACGATCTCCCCGCCGGCCGCGGATCGTTGCAGCTCTACATCCCTTGCATCTTCGAGGAGCACTACTTCACCCTCCACGAGGCGGGGCCGACCCACGATGACTCGTTTCGTCGAATCTGTGCCCTCGACATCGTGATCAACAACACCGATCGGAAATCCGGCCACTGCCTACTCGGCACGGACGGGCGAATCCACGCCATCGACCACGGCGTGGCGCTCCACCGGGAGTTCAAGCTCCGGACGGTGATCTGGGACTTTGCCGGCGAGCCTCTTCCCGCCGACGACACCGCCGATCTGAGGGCCTTCACAGGTCGGGGACTGTCGGCCGGGGTGGCCCTGCTCCTCGACCCGCCCGAGCGCGACGCAGTGATCGACAGGGCCGGTCGCCTGGTCGCCGCCGGCCACTTTCCCGACGATGACACCGGCGGCCGACGTTGGCCTTGGCCTCTCGTCTAGGAATCTGTGGACAACCTGGGGATAGCTCGCTCAGCGTCAACAAACCAAGCACCGAAAGTGGTCCCTGGGCCCAGGCTTCGAAGATTCCGATGAAATATCGTCGCCCGATCCGACACCGAACAGTCAGATGTGCTAGAAACGCAGGAACGCATCGTTCCTGCGGCGCATCCGCCGGGCGATTTGTGGGTTTTGGGCGGATGTCGGGATCCGTAACCGTCGGGCGCGGGACATTGGGCTCCAAGAAACCGAATTCCTGTCCTGCCTGTGACTTTCCTGTGGATTTCTGCCGATCCGAGCCTCGATCCACAGTTCGCCGGGCCAGGCAACGCCGCTCCCGACCAGTCCCGCGACCACGCATGAACGGGGGCCTACGCGACACGCTTCGAACTGCCTCCCTCGGCTCCGACATCGAGATCGGCATCCCTCCCCCTCGGCTCCGACATCGAGATCGAGTTGTCCGCCCGCCGGCCGATCACCGGTTCTTGAGTGCCTCGATGAGCTTCGGCATGACCTTGTGGACATCACCGATCACACCGAGATCGGCAACCGCGAAGATCGGGGCCTCGGAATCCTTGTTGATGGCGATGATGTTCTTGGAGCCCTTCATTCCGACCAGGTGCTGGGTGGCGCCGGAAATGCCGGCGGCTATGTAGACGGTGGGTTTCACGACCTTGCCGGTCTGCCCGACCTGATAGCTGTAGGGAACCCATCCGGCATCGACAATGGCCCGACTGGCGCCCGGGGCCGCACCCAGGGCCTTGGCCAGGTCCTCGATCATCGAATAGGCCTCCCTGTCGCCGAGCCCACGGCCACCGGATACGACTATCGCCGCCTCGTCGAGCTTGGGCCCCTCGGTTTCCTCGGCGAAACTGTCGGTGATTCTCGCCCCGCCCGTCGCACCCAGATCAGGAACGTCGAGATCCTCGACGTCCGCTTCGGCTCCTCCCACCGATTCGGCCTCGAACGACTTGGGCCGAATCAGGAAGATCGCCGCCTTGTCGGAGGTGAAGCGGGTCTTGACGTTGGTGGATCCACCGAACACCGGCTCGGTACCGACGATCGAATCTCCGTCGAGCTCGAGATCGACCACGTTGGTGATCACCGGAGCGTCGAGCTTCGCCGACAGGCGCCCGGCGACGTCGCGACCATCCTGGGTCGTGCCGAGCAGGAACGCGTCGGGAACGTCGAAGTCGCCGGCTTCGAGACCTGCCACCACGGCCGAGGCGACCGACGCACCCTGCAGCGAGCCGTCGAGTTCACCGGTGGCGTAGACGACAGCTGCCCCGTGGTCGCCAAGCTCCTCGGCGTAGTCGTCGCCGTCGCCCGCCATGAACACCTCAACGGTGTCGGCGAGCTCACGGGCCTTGGCCAGAATCTCGAGGCTGATACTGGCCACGGAATCACCGCGTGCCTCGGCAAACACCCAAATCTTGTCGAGTCCCATGTCAGTCTCCCTCACAGCACCTTGAGTTCGTCGAGGAAGGCCACGATGCGTTCGTGGGCGTCACCCTCGTCTTCGATGATTTCTCCGGCCTCACGGACAGGCGCGGCGGTGATCTCGACGATGTCCTGACGGCTGCCGGCCCAGCCGACCTCGCCCGCATCGATTCCGAGCGCCTCGACAGTGAGCTCTTCCACCGGCTTGTTCTTGGCTGCCATTATCCCCTTGAACGATGGATAGCGGGGCTCGACAACGCCGGCGGTGACCGAAACCACCGCGGGGAGCGGACACTCGACATCGTCGTATCCGGCTTCGGTCTGGCGCTTCACCTTGGCGGTCGAACCGTCGATCTCGATCTCCTTGGCGAAAGTGACCGAAGGCAGTCCGAGAAGTTCGGCGATCTGCACCGGCACCGTGCCCGTGTAGCCGTCACTCGATTCGGTGGCCGTCAGCACGAGGTCGGGCTCCTGGGCGGCGATCGCCTTGGCCAGGACCTTGGCGGTGCCCAGCGCATCGGAGCCGGCAAGGCACTCGTCGCTTATCAGGCTGGCACCGGCGGCCCCCATGGCGAGTGCGGTACGGAGTCCGGACACCTCGTTGTTGGGGACCATCGAAACGAGGTGAACCTCACCCTCTCCGGCGGTATCCACCAGTTGCAGAGCCATCTCGACCCCGTAGGAGTCGGACTCGTCGAGGATCAGCTTGACATCGCGCCTCAGCGTCTTGCTATCGGGATCTAGTTCACCGGGATCTGCGGGATCCGGGATCTGTTTGACACATACGACAACCTTCATGGGCCGCAGTTTGCCAGCGTCAGCGGAGATTGCCTATTCCGGCACCGGTGCTAGCGTCGAAATTCACTTCCGGTCACTCTCGGAGATGAGACTCTGCGAATCCTGCTGATCGTCAACTCCGCGGCATCATCGGTCACGGCGCGGCGCCGCGTGCTCATCCACCGGATGTTGTCGGCCGACAACGATGTCACTCTGGCCGAGACCAGTCGCCGGGGCCACGCCACCCGACTGGCCCAGTCCGCAGCACGCGACAACTACGACATCGTCGCGGTGCTCGGCGGCGACGGCACGCTCAACGAGGCGGCCAACGGCCTGGCCGGCAGCGCGACGGCCCTGGCTCCGCTCCCCGGTGGGTCGACCAATGTGTTCGCCCGCATCCTCGGGCTGCCCGACGATTCGGTGGAGGCGGCCGAGGTCATCCTCGACGCGGTCCGGCGCGGGGCCATCAGACGAATCGGGCTCGGGGCCGTCGAAGGCCGCTACTTCCTCTTCCACTGCGGTGTCGGTTTCGACGCCGCAGTGGTTGAACAGGTCGAGAAGCGTGGCCCCTGGAAGCGATGGGCCGGGCATCCGCTGTTCATCTATTCGGCGGTCGACACCTGGGTCCGTCGGGTCGACCGTCGCCACCCACCGATAAGGGTGATCGACGCCCACGGCGAGCACGTCACCAGCGGATTCTTCACCGTCGTCATGAACGCGAACCCCTACACGTTCCTCGGAAACCGACCATTCGACCTGGTGAAGGAGGCCACACTCGATCAGCCGCTGGCGGTCGTCACCCTGAAGAAACTCTCACTCACGACGCTCACCCCGGTCGTCGTCGCCGCTCTCACCGGCCGCGACGTACGCGGACATCGGGGGGTCGATGTGCGCACCGGAGTCAGGTCACTGGTGATCGAAGCCGACCCGCCGACGCCGTATCAGGTCGATGGCGACCACCTCGGGGCCAGTCGCCGACTTCGCTTCACCTGGACCGCCGATCACATGTCACTGGTCATGCCCTGAGTCGGTCATGAGACGAGATGGTCGATCAGTGCACGCCCCACATCGGGGACGTTGGTGATTATCCCGTCGACTCCGAACTCGAAGAGGCGGGTCATACGGTCGGTCTCATCGACCGTCCAGACGTGAACCTCGAGGCCGGCATCGTGGGCTCGTCGCACGAACGCGGCATCAACGGTGGTGTCGTAGGGATTGATGGACGACATGCCATGGGCGACCGCCCGACCGACGGCCGAGGCCGGATCGCCCATGTCGAAGGTCAGCCAGCCACACGGAATCGTGGGGTCGACAAACTTGATTCGGTCGAGTGCGTCGATGTTGAAGCTCGTCACCAGCGCTCGTTCGACGCCCAGGTAGGCCTGGACCAGACCGGCCACCGCCTCGGATACCGCATGGTCGGAGTCGTAGTCGGGCTCCTCGGGCAGGTTCTTGATTTCGATGTTGACGCCCATCGGGTCGCATTCCTCAAGGGCCTCGGCCAGGCTCGGCATCGATTCCGGCAGGTCGGCGCCGTCGGTCTGTCCGATCATGCGGCCGTCGGGCAGGCAGGCATCGTGGCTTACCACCACCACACCATCACGGGACCGCCTGGCGTCGAGCTCGACCCAGTCGGCACCGAGCTCACGGGCGAGACGAAATGCCGGAAGCGTGTTCTCGGCAGCGGCCGCGGAGGCCCCGCGATGGGCGATCACCAACGTCATACCGGGAGTCTCGCGTGCCTGGACACCGACGCGGTGGCAAGGGCGTGACATCCGCCGGCGCGGCGCCGATCCGTACGTGCGGACGAATGTGGAGCCGAAACCGAGGAAAGATCGGATCCCGGGCAGAAAGTCCTTGCACAAAGTAGAACCGGTTCCTATTATCTCGCCTGCCGGGTGTCAGGCCTACCGGCCGACGATCAACAGCGGCCGGGACCACAGCCCGGACCGTCATCAGGGGGCAAACGTGGAACTCAGCTTCGACTCGTACGAGCCAGGAACCGATTGGCGGATCAATGCGGCCTGTCGGGATACCGATCCCACCCTGTTCTTTCCGGTCGGAACCACCGGCCCGGCGGTGGAGCAGATCGCCAACGCCAAGGAGGTCTGCATCGGCTGCCTGTGCCGCAGCGACTGCCTCCGGTTCGCCATCGCCACCAACCAGGACACCGGCGTCTGGGGCGGCACCACCGAGGACGAGCGTCGGGGTATCCGGCGTCGCCTACGGACTCAACGGGCCTGACCCTGCCATCGTTGCGGGCGCCATGCTTCAGCCCAGCGGCATCGAACGGCCGGATCGGGGAATCTTCACCTCGACTTCACAGCCGGTCGCGAATCCTTCAGGACCCGATCCGGAATCCCGGTCGCGCTCGTTCCCACGTGACCGGATGCTGATGGTCCCCCCGAGGTCCTGAACCACGAAGGTCCTCACGATGGTGAGGCCGAGACCGGCATCACGGTCGAGCGAGAACCCGTCGGGGACCCCCGATCCGCGGTCGACCACCCGTAACCGCAGTTCCTGGGCCGACGCCTCGAGTTCGACCGACACCACACATCCGAGTCCGTCGCCGCCATGATCGATCGCGTTCTGCACCAGCTCAGTCAGGACCACGGCCAGCGGCATGGCAACGTTCCCCGCCAGCGTGCCGAGTCCACCGACCACCTCGACCCGCAACGGACTTTCGGGACCGCTCGATCCCTCCTCGACCATGCCCAGGACCTTCGCCACCACCTGATCGAATTCGACCTCATCGGCGGCGTCGGCCGACAGGGTCTCGTGGACGATCGCAATGGCCCCGATCCGACGAGCCGACTCCTCGATGGCCACCCTCGCGTCAGCCGATGGCGCTCGTCGGGCCTGCAACCGCAGCAACGCCTGAATGGTCTGGAGATTGTTCTTCACCCGGTGATTGATCTCGCGGATGGTGACCTCTCGCGAAAGGAGGAGTCGATCACGGCTCCGCAGCTCGGAAATGTCGCGGGTGAGCAGCAGCGCCCCTGTGACCCGGCCCTTCGACAGCAGGGGGTGACACCTCACAACCACGTTGAGATCCTCACCGACGACGAGCTCCGCCACCGTGCTGTGATGGGTGGTGAACGCCCTGCCCACCACCGCCTCGTCGATCCCGAGCTCACGGAGGGTTCTCCCCTGCGGGTTCTGGCCGACCCCGAGGCGATGCAGAGCCGACACCGCGTTGGGAGAGACGAACTCGATGTGCCTCTCGCGATCGAGCAACACGGATCCGTCACCGACCCTGGGTTCACGAAACTCTCCCGCTCCCTCCTCGGTCACGAACGGGAACTCACCCGACATCACCATCTCGGCGAGCCGCCGCCAGACATTGCGGTAGGCCCGCTCGAGTGGGCTGGCCTGGCGCGTCAGTGTCGAATCCGACTCCCGCGCCATCACGGCAATGTGGCGATCACCGAACCTGACCGGCACGTACTCGCCGACCAGGCGGCCGCCCAGGCCCGGCTGTTCGAGGGCCTCCTCGACCACCTCGTCATCGCCGACCACGTCCCCGGGTGTGCCCGAAGACGGGATGAGGCCCTCGACCAGCCGGCCATCGGAGATGGCTCTCGCCATCAATGGTTGACGCCGCGACTCGACGATCATGCCCACGGGGTCGTGAGGGTGGACAGTGGGTCCGGTGACCGATCGGCAATGCCCCAGGGCCATGAAGCCGGCACCCTCCCGGTCGGCCTCCACGTAGAGCAGCAAGTCGGAATGGGAGAGGTCACTGAGCAGTGCCCAGGATCCGACCAGGCGCTGGAGGTGAGCTATCTCGCCGGGGTCGAGGGTGGTTCTGGTGCGGGCCAACTGGTCGAAACTCGGCACGGCGTCAGGTTACGGCAGGCACCGACGCGCCAAGAGCCCGGGCCAGACCTTTGATGCCATCGAGGTCGGCGATGTCGGAGTCCATCATCGGAACCCTCACTGCCGGGACATCTCCCGGCAGTGACCTGAGCACCTCGGACTCTGCTCGCGCCGAGTGCCTCATCTGGTCGAGCGTCTCGCCCATCATCTCGACGACCGCCGTCACCACCGCCGGTGCGGCATCGGGCACCAGGCGGGACGCGGCATCGACGGAGAGCACGCTCGCTTCGTTTCCGTCGTCGGCCGGAACCGGCGTTGTCCGGTTGACCACCACGACGCCGGCTCGGCATCGACGGCGTGCGAGTTCCTGCACCAATCTCATCACCTCGCCGGCCGGTCCTCGTTCAGCCGTGGTCACGATCACGAAGTTCGTCGACTCCTGCGACAACGATTTCTCGACCTCCGTGGCACGCTCCACGAAACCTTTCTCCATGGTCTTTATGAGTACGAAGAACTCGGTGAGGTCGCTCACGAAGGGCCCGCCGAGAATCCGGTCGGCCACCAGTGTGATCGGGCGAAACGCCTGAAGGGCGAATCGTGAGGTCGCCGGCGCCGTGAGCCATCGCAAGAGGCGCCCGCCGAAGAAATCACACATCCTGGCCGGGGCATCGAGTAGATCGAGAGCATTGCGACTCGGCGGCGTGTCGAGCACGATCAGGTCCCACTCCTCGGTCGTGTGCAGACGGTGCAGCCGTTCCATGGCGACGTACTCGTGACTTTGGACGAACCGGCGCGTGATGTGGCGGTAGAGGTGGTTCGACAACACCGCATCCCGCACTCCCTCGTCGGGGGCGTGGGTGGAGATGAGGCGATCCCACTCCTGGCGGGCATCGAGCATCTCGACCCACAGCTCACCTCGGAGACCGGTGTCGACCCGACGCGGGACGCCGCCGACGTCGCCGATTCCGAGGGCCGTGGCGAGTCGCCTCGCCGGATCGACCGTGAGCACGAGTACGCGCCCGTCGGGGCGGTCGGCGGCGAGGTAACCGAGCGCCGCCGCGACCGTGGTCTTGCCGACCCCACCCGACCCGGCCACGATCAGTGTGGAATGGTCGGCCACCAGTTCGGGGATGGACACTGTGCTCACCGGCCCATCCCGCTCACCAGTTGGACTCATCGGCGAGTGCGGCGGCGAGGCGCTCGACACCACTCGTCGCGTCGGGGGTGTCGAACAACTCCGGCAGCAACAGCACCGGCATGCCGGGAGGCAGCTCGGCCCGAAGCCGGCTGAGATGGACCGACCCCACCTCACGGCGTCGAAGTGCGTGAGAGGTGGCGGCAATCGCCGGGACGAACTCGGGACCGATTTCGTCGCCTCCCGCGGCAACCGACCCGACCTCGCCGCCGACCACCGTCGCGAGGTGATCGAAGATCTCACGCTCGGCAACGGTGAACGGCGCCGGCAACACTCGATTGGCCACGACCGCGGCCACGTCGATATGGGCGGCGTTGCGGACCTGCTCGGCCAGCTCGATCGTCTCGACCACCGGCATCTCCTCAGGCGTCGTGATCACCACGGCCGACGTGGATTCGGGATCCTCGAGAATCTCGACCATCCAGTCGAGTTGGTGGCGAATCATCCCGAGTCGCACCAGTTCACGGATCGCGGCGGGGGCCGCCAGCTGGCCCACGGCATGGCCTGTCGCGGTGGCATCGGCGATCACGAGATCGAAGTCGGGGCGGCGCGCCTCCCAGGCCAGCTTCCCCATCGTGAGCAACTCGCGAACTCCCGGGGCGGCGGTCGCGACGAACTCGAAGACGCGGGCCAGCGGGCCGATCCTTCCAGCGAACGGGATTCGGGCCTGGACCCGAAGATATTCAGCCAGCGATCGCTCGGTGTCCATCGTCATGGCCACCAAGCCGGGCCGTACCTCCGACCCTGAATAGTCCACCGGGGGGCTGCCCAGAAGCCGGGCGAGATCACCCTTGGCGTCCAGCTCGCAGACAAGGGTTCTACGACCCCGCCGCGATGCGCACAGAGCCAGAGCGGCCGACACGCTCGACTTTCCGACACCACCCTTGCCGGTGACGATGACCAGACGACGGTCGATCAGATCGAACGGCATGAGTCGAACCGATCGGCTTCTGCCCGTCCCCGGCTGATCAGCCGATCAGCCGAAGCCGATCGGGTTGATGTCGCCGTCGGGGCCCAGTTCGACATAGGCGATCCGGGCGGCGGGAATCGCCACCTCGCGACCCTTCTCGTCGATGAGCCAGAGAGTGTCGGACGCGCCGGCGACCGCCGCCGACACCGCACTCTTCACGTCGTCTCGGTCGGCATCGGCAGCGAGCACCATGTTGATCTCGCGGGGGGTGTCGGTAACACCGATTCGGATGTCCACGGCTGTCTCCTGGTCGAGGTGGGTCAAATGAGCTTGAGTTCCGGATGGCCGCGCTTCGTGGGTGCGTGACTCGTCACCCACTCTGCCATCTGAGCGAACACAAGCGACGCCTCGGCTCCGGGATCCTGAGCCACGATCGGGCGACCGATGTCGGAACCTTCTCGCATTGCCACCTGCAGCGGGATCCGACCGATCAACTCCACACCGAGTTTCTCGGCCAGATCGGCACCGCCACCCGACCCGAACAGCTCGTAGCGCTTTCCGTCATCACCGGTGAACCAGGCCATGTTCTCGATGACGCCCTTCACCTCGATCTTGACCTGAGCGAACATGAACGCCGACCTTTGCGCCACGGTCTGGGCCGCCGGGTTGGGGGTGGTCACGACATAGGCCTCGGCGCGTGGCAGGAACTGGGCGAGCGACAGCGAGATGTCACCGGTTCCGGGCGGAAGATCGATCAGCAGGTAGTCGGGGTCGTCCCAGAACACGTCGGTGAGGAACTGTTCGAGCGCCTTGTGCAGCATCGGGCCACGCCAGATGACCGGCTGGTCCTCGCGGGCGAAGAAGCCCATGGAAATGCAACGCACGCCGTGGACCTCGGGCGGAATGATCATGTCGTCGACGATGGTGGGCTCCCGGTCGATTCCGAGCATCCTCGGGATGGAGAACCCCCAGACATCGGCATCGACGATGGCGACGGATGCTCCGGTTCGAGCCAAGGCGATCGCCAGGTTGGTGGTCACCGAGGACTTGCCGACGCCGCCCTTGCCCGACGCAATCAACAGCGACCGGGTGCGGTTGGTGGAGGAAGAGAACGGGATGGCACGACCTTCCGCGTGGCCGGAGGCAGGCTGCGACCCGGCCGTCGAAGTGGGGTCGCCGATGAGCAACTGCCGGACCGCGGCGCGTTGGTCGTCGTTCATGACACCGACGTCAAGCGTGACGCTCTCGACGTTGTCCAGTTCCGAAACCGACTCGGTAATCGAATCCTGCAACCGGGTGTCTCGCGGGTGGTCACCGACGACGAGATCGAGACCTATCTCGACGCGGCCGCCGTCGATCGAGATGCCTCTGACCATTCCAAGATCAGTGATCTTTCGCCGAAATTCTGGATCCACAATCGTGCCTAGAACCTCGCGTACGTCGGATTCGTTGAGGGGCATGAAGCGCTCCGGATGGTGGGGGTGCGAGACCGTCGAGAATTCCTCCTACGGCCATAGGTACAATACCGGCGTGGATCCCACGACCCCCAGCCCGGCGGGCTCGTCCGACTTGGCCAATCTCAGCCCCACCGAGTTCGCTTCCGCGGTCACCGCGATCACTTCCGCGTTCGGCGATCCGAGCCGCCGAAAGATCTATCTGCTCGCTCACGAGCACCGTGATGGCATCACCGCCACCCAGGCGGCCAAGGCTCTCGACCTCCACGCCAACGTCGCTCGTCACCACCTCGACAAGCTCGCCTCCGGCGGTTACCTCGACGTCGAGGTGTCGAAGCCCTCAGGCGGGGCGGGGCGGCCTTCCAAGCGTTATCGGGCATCTCAGCCGGAGGTCCGCCTCGAGGTCTCCGTCCGCCATGACGACATTCTGGTTTCGTTGCTGGCCAGGGCCCTCTCGATGCTCGCACCCGACGTTGCCGAACAGATGGCCGAGGAAGTCGGTATCGAGTACGGCAAGGCCATGACCGAGTCAATGGACCCCACCGCCACCCAGCGGTCGTTCCGAGGAGCGCTGCATGCCGCCGCCGATGCCCTGTCGAGCCACGGTTTCGCGGCACGCGCCGAAAAAACTGCCGGCGAAGTCCAGATAATCTCCGAACACTGCCCCTTCGGGGATGCGGTCATCGAGTCGCCGGTGATCTGCGCGGTCGACCGAGGCATGGTTCGCGGCATCCTCAGCGAGCTCTACGGGCCGGCCACCACCGATACCTCGTTGTCAAGAGCGCAGGGCGACGACATCTGCGTCACCCAGGTCTCGCTCTGACCGCCGACCCATCGAAGCTCGGCCCGCCTTGGCGACAACACGGCGTTCGGTGCCCCTGCGCTTGTCCCAGCCGACCTTCGACCAATCCTGACGACAACGCCGATCCTGACCGGACCTGCGTTCGGTACGAACCCTGAACCGTCCCTGATCGTCGCTCAGTCGGTCGCCCAGGACGCCGAGCAGATCGGGGAGTTCCACGAGTCGGCTCCGGGCGAGGACCGCGTAGGCGTCGGTACGGCCGGAATCGATCTCCACCAGTTCATCGGCGACAACCAGCACGAAGTCGGACTCCGGCGACGCGCGCCTGAGATAGTGCAGGGCTTCGATCCCCTGCTCGCCGGGCAACTCGTTCTCGACGACCACGACATCGGGCCGTGTGATGGCAATCAGGCCCTCACCCAGCACCGCGGTCCTGGCCACAGCGACCACGTGGAATCCTGCCGATGCCACGAGGCGGTCGAACATGGTGCCGTGGGTGGCGACTATCGCTGCGGTGAGTCCCGTGTTCGGCATTCCGATGCTCCTTCGAAACAATTATCGCGGGCCCACGGCACTCACTGAATGGGTCGAACGAATCATTCTCGGGATGGCCGATACCCACCGGCCACCTTCCCGATCAACGGCCGACGCGCTTACTCTTCGAACCACATGGCACTTCACTTGGTTCGCCACGGCACCGCCGGCTCTCGCCCTTGGGCCCACGGCGACGATCTCGATCGGCCACTCGATCGACACGGCCGCGAACAGGCCGAGCACCTGCTCACCCACTTCACCGGAACGACACTGAGAGCGGTGTGGTCGTCGGTCGCGGCCCGTTGCGTCGACACGATCGCCCCGACCGCCGCCGCCCACGGCCTCGGGGTGAAGACCTTCCGCGAGTTCACCGAAGGCGCCCCGGCGGCCGTCTTCATCGAGATGCTGCGGGCCGAAGCCGGCCAACCCGACGACCTCGTGATCTGCAGCCACGGCAACCTGATACCCGAGGTCGTCAACGCGCTGTCGCGCGAGGGCATGACGGTGTTCGGAACACGGAGCTGCGAGAAGGGATCCGTCTGGACTCTGCGGACGAGGGACGGCGAGATCGTGAGCGCCACCTACGAGGCCCGACCCGGTCTCAGTCGCCGGCTATGACCGCCGTCAGGCCGGCGTCGTCTATCACCGATACACGGCGATAGCCCGTCTCGATCAGCTTCTTCGCCTCGAGACGGCGCAGCGACTGATTGACGCTGGTGCGACGAGCCCCGAGAAGGTGGGCGAGGGTCTGCTGGCTGACGGAGACACCCTCACGGCCCGCCTCCCGAAGCAGCCAGGACGCGACCTGCCGATCAAGGTTGCCCACCAGCAGATCGCTCACCCGATCCTGCATTTCCGACATGCGACCGGCAACGGACACCAGCCAACGGCGGGCCAGCTTCGGTCGTTCACCGAGAAGGGCGAAGAGCTTCAACGAATCGATTCCCAAGACCAAACTGTCCTCGACGGCGCGGGCCTCGGTCGGCTCACCGGTGCGCAGAAACAGGGGAATGTCACCGAATACCGCACCCGGGCGCAGTAGTTGCACCACCACCCGTCGGCCTCCGAATTCGCGAGCCAACTCCACCGCGCCGGAGCGGAGAATATGGACGCGATCGGGCAGTTGATCACGTTCGTAGACTCGGGTTCCGCCCGCGTATCTCACCTCGGACAGGTGGCTGGCCAGCTCCTCGAGATCGTCACACGACAGGGGGGCGAGGTTGCCCCGTCCGAGTGAACTGGCCAGCCATTCGACAAGTTCGGTTGAGCGGTCAATGGTGGTCGCCATGGCGTTGGAACCCTGCTGGAGGTGTTCGTGTTCCGTCGGCCGTCGCATCCGGTCCCGTCAGAGCCCGACCACCTCGACATCGGGGTCGAAGGCCCCGATTGCGAACCAGAACGTGTCGAGACGTTCCACCGGTTCGAGACGGGTACCGGATCCATCAATGGCGACACCGAATATGTCGAACGTGATACCGCTGTTGTTGTCGAGGAACCCATCGGCGGTAGCCACGAGGTCAACCTTCTCGCCGTTGAGATCGGCGAGGAACACACCGGTCGATCCCTGGTCGTATCCGCTCGAGAGATCGGACGTGTCGAGCGCCGCCGCGCTACCCCGCTCGAGGATCGCCACCACGTCGCGACCCTGGGCCGTGAACGGTACCACCAGCTGCTCATAGAGCGAATCGAGGGGCAGTGCGACGGCCGGACCGTCGTCGCTTCTCACGACGACAACCCTGGCCTTGGCGGCCAACCGACCGTCGACGACACCGTTGAACAGGAAGGGCTTGGAAGTGACATCGTCGTAGCCCGGATAGGGATTGCGACCGTAGTCACGACGGAAACCTGTCTGCCGACTCAACACCAGGCCATCCGGGTTGGAGTCCCGGAACTTCTGCCACGAAGTCATCGCTATCGGCAGCGTCGTGAGCCGTTCGCCCGTCAGGGCACCGACTACGGCCTTGCCCTCGAAATGGGTCCAGAGACTTTCGGTCTGGCGGTCGTACATGACGAGTGAGGAGCTGTACAACGATCCGGAAGTACCGAAATCGAAGATCCGGTCGCCGACACGGCGGTCGTAGGCCAGCGCCGAATTGCACAGAGGACAGTAGGAGACCGTGACCGGCACTCCGCCGATCGTGTCGTTGACGATCTCGTGCCAGGTCATGATCTGGATCGGATAGGCCCGGACCTCACCGTTGACCTCGATCGACAACACCGGTTCCACGTTGTAGAGCCAGTCGACGGAGGCTGCCGTCTGGAACTTCGGTTCATCGATGGCGGGGATTCCGTCGGGAGGCGGCCCGCCCGATCGAATCTCCTCGGGGTCGACCAGAGGGGGCGGGAAGCTGCTGTCGAACCTGTCTTCGAGCGCCGATGGAAGATCCTCGCGCGGGGTCGAGGAGATCTGATCGACCGAGAACGGGGTCGGGTCGGCGTCGGGATCGAGCGCCGGTAGCAGTATTCGCTCCACCACGGGCTTGTCGACACCGAAATTGGTCGATGCCGACTCCACCACCCCGGGGGTGCCTCCGGCGTCGGACACCGAAGCGGAAGTGGTCGACACGGGATTGGTGGCCTGGGTGTCGCCCCCACCGGAGCAGGCGACCGCTATCAGAGCAATACCCACCGCGACGGGCAGGATCTTGATGGGCAGGATCTTGTTCTTGGACATGGGCGGTGAACCCGCGAACCGCGGCCACTCTTCCATTGTGTTCGCTCGGCGACGTCGAGGCCCGCGACTGTTGGCATGACCCCAACCGGCGGACAACAATGGCCACCATGACGACACAGCCCAGGAATCCGATGGAAGAGGCGACCGGGCTGGCGGGCCCCGGCATGCTCGCATACGTGCTCGAACCTTCCCCGCCCGCGGTCGGGGAACCACCATTCTTCGCCGACGACCCGGCCACCCACGACCCGGCGAGAGCCGACGCTGCGACGATCGTCACCCCGACCACGGCCGGCGACATGACATGGGACGAACTCGTCGCATCCAAGCCGGAGTTGGCCGAATTCGCCGCCGATCACTGGCTCGGTGCCAGGCGACCCCTCCCCGCGGTGCCCGTCGGCTATCCCGCGGCGCGCGACGGCTTCCACCGGCTCGGATACTCGGTGATCGCCGAGGCCCGCCGCAGGTCCAACACCAAGTTCGGTCTGCGATACACCCACGGGGGATTCGGCACCCCGTTCTTCGGCGACGACCAACAGGTCAGGGTCGAGGGCGCCACGATCGTCGTCCAGAGCGCCGACTCGTCCGATACCGCTCCGATCACCTCGATCTCGGCGGCAGCCGCTTTCGTGGGCGTCGAGCCGACGACCATCGCCGCCGAACACGATTCACCGGAACTCGGCGATGTCGACGAGGACCTCGGGGCCACTGAGGAAACCGGACAGTTCCTCGGCGAGTGGTTCGGTTTCTCCTGGGCCGTGATCGAGGAACTTCGCCTCACCGAAGGTGCCGTGGATGTCGAACGGACCCAACTCTGGCCCGGCCATTTCGATGCCGCTACAGCGATGGGCGACGTCGAGGCCGGTCGCCGTGCCACGTTCGGTATGTCACCGGGTGACGCCACCCACGATGAGCCCTACATCTACGTAGCGGCTTGGGGCGATGTCGACCGCAGCGACGGGTATTGGAACGAGACCACCTTCAACGGCGCCTCTCTCACCTACTCCGATCTACGGGGCGCGGACGACGAATACGTCGCGGCGCTCGAATTCGTCCGCGGCGGGTACGAGCGGCTCAACCGCTGATCGGAGGCGACGCCGGGGATCAGCCGCCAGGGATCACCTGAATACTCGAGAAGCACATCTCGTCGACGGTGCCCTCGTTCCATGTGACGTAGCGAGATTCGTCGTAGCGGCGCAACGATCGATCCCATGTGCACTCGATGCGCACGACATCGCCTCGGCTCACCACGATCCGGTCGACGGGTTCGTAGTAGAACTGCCAGCCGAAACTCCACCTGGGAATGTCGAGCAGGATCCGCTCGCCGGCGGTGCCGGGATTGAGCGTCATTCGGTAAGAGGAACCGATCTCGTGCATGTGGCCGAGCAGCGAGAAGATTGTGCCCGGGTTTCTCACCGGCAGGTCACACGAACTGTGGGCGATCGTTCCGGTCAACCGGTCGTAGTCGGAGAGCGTGCCGCCGCACTGGCGAATCAGGGCATCGGGGATGAAACCGGCTTGGCGGCCGTACTTGGAGGCGATGTCGGCCAGCGCCGCGTCACGCGAGCACAGCGGGCCGGTCTCGTCGGGGGCGCACGGGATCTCGGCCGGGGTCAGGTAGAAGCTGCCGGTGATCTCGGTGAAGGGGCCCCCACCGGTCGAGATCTGTTCGGCTGTGAGCGTGTCGAGGACGATCGTCGACGAGTCGGGCGTCGTCGTGTCGTCGTAGTGGTAGTGGATCTGGTTGATGAGGAAGTCGCCCGGTTCGAGGCGTAGTCCGACGTTGTCGGGATAGACGGTGGGTTGCATCCCGGGAGCCCATCCGGCGATCGGGTCGACACGTCCTCCCAGACCGGAGAGCCCGAAACATGTCCATCCCGCGCCGGCGTCAGCGGCCTGCTTGGCGATGGCCTCACCCATTTGAGCGGCTTCGGCCTTGAACACGATCGAATGATGGACCACCTCGTCCTTGTCGGGTTCGAAGGCGAATCCGCGGATCCATGTGCCATCGGACTCGGGGTCGGGAACACGGATGATCTGGCAGCGGTAGTCATCCGGAAGATCGACCGAACCAACGTATGGATCCTCGGGCTCCAGCACAAGATCACGGGCGAGAGCCTCGACATCGGCCGGCCGGGCCACCAACGGGGTGTCGGGGGCGAGGTCGAGACCGCCGCCGGCTGCCGCCCAGCCGGCGAGAATGTTGATCTCGGCCGGATCGAGCGACCAGTCGTGCCTGAACGCCACACCCAGGTCCGATGCCGGCCACGGTGGCATGTAGCGGGACCGGCTGACGAGAAGGATGGCGTCGGCGATATCCGCGGCCTCACCCGCGGTGTCGATCGACACGGTCGTCCAGCCCGACCCGCCGGCACCGTGACACGACACGCACGATCGTTCGAGGATCGGCTGAACCGTCACGGCGAACTTCCCTGCGGCCGGTGCCGCGACCTGAATGTCGCGGTTGAGCTCATCGGGCGACGCGGCAGTGCTCGAGAGATCGACCCGATCGGCCACCAGATCGAATTCGAGACCGACCTGGTCATCGGTGTGGACCAATCCGGAGATGTGGATCGGTCCCACGCCGAACGTCGACATGAGCACGGTCGCCGAGATCGACGCGGTCAGTCGGTCGGCGTCGACGACGACCGTGCCGGCGAAGGTGACCCGGGCCGTGGTGCCCTTGACGGTGAGATTGCCGGTGATCGTGACGGGATACGACGTACCGTCGGCGAAGGTCCCGGTCGGGACTTCGATTGCGGACGGCTCGAACGTGGCGAAAGGAAATTTCGTCGACTCGAGGAAATCATTGCGAAGCCGCTTGTCGCGCAGGTTCGAGTCGGAATCGAACATCTCGACGTTGACCACGATCGTGCCGAGCCGACTCGCCGCGGGATCAGCAGTGTCGACCACGATGTCGCCGGCCACCACGGTGGAGGTGCCCGTGACGAGACCCTTGCTACCGGCGAGGCTCTCGGTGATGAGGTAACGCACCTCGGAACCGTTGCCGGCCGAGACCCGATAGAGGCGCTCCGTTACCTGATCGATGCTGTCGATCGTCGGTGCGATCACATTTTGGGTCTCGGCCGAACCGGAGGAGAACAACCAGGTCCACTGATCCCTGGTGACGATTCCCAGGGATCCCAGAAGAACAACCACGAGGAGCGACAGCGGTCGACCTTGCGGTGACCCGAGTGGATCAGCCGATCGACTGTCGGAGACCGAACCGATCGATGAGTTCGACCAGGTCGGCCGGCTTCTGATCGAGGGCGTCGAACGCCTTGAGGTCGGCCCGGGCCCCTTCGGTGTCGCCGACGAACTCGAGCGAGAACGCCCGATAGACCAACGCATTGGGGTAGTCGGGTTGAAGTTCGAGGGCTCGGTTCAGGTAGACGATCCCGGCCTTGAGCAATTCCGGGTTTCTGGTGCGTGCGATGAGCCATCCCCTTGCTGCCAACGCCTCCACGTCATCGGGGAGATCGGCGATCACCTGGTCGATCAACTTCACGGCGTCGATCAGTTGACCGTCGGATGCCAGCGCCTCGGATGCATCGACCACCTCGGTCACACTGATGCCGGTGCCGGCGAACGCCGGCGGGTTGTCGACCATGAGGATCGGACCGACCTTGTCGAGTGCAGCCTTGCGGCGAGCGGCGACCGCGGCATCGGGCGTGGTTGCCGCTTCACCGCCGAGCGCGGCGGTGATGGCACCGCGTAGCCCCATCGAATCGACCAGTTGGCTCACGAACGGCGGGGCATCGAGCGTGTCGAACAACTTCAGATGAGCGGCGGCCGCTTGGGGATCGCCGAGATCCATGGCGACCGCGGCTGAGAACACGTGGGCGTCGGGGTACTGCGGATCGATGGCGACAGCATCGTCGAGCAGCAGCTTCGCCGCCTCGGGATCACCCTGCAGGCGCTCCAGCCAACCCTTGTAGGCGAGTGCTTCGACGTTGGACGGCTGCAACTCGAGGACCTGGTCGTACACCTCGACCGCGCCCGGAAGATCGCCGGTCCCGAGTGTCTGCCGGGCCTCGAACAACAGCCCCCGCGCGCTGGCCCTGATGTCGCCGGTGACCGATCCACCCGGTCGTCGGTTGCCCGAGAACTGCGCCAGCAGGAATCCGGCGAATCCCGCCACGACCAGCACCATTGCGGTCCAGGCGAGGGCCCGGCGCCAGGATGTGCCGGCGGTGGGACCGGCAGCCGATTCCTGGCGCTCGATTCGGCGGATGAGGTCGGCGGCACGCCTGGTGTAGTCGGCCTTGAGATTCCGGTAGTCGATGTCGTCGAGATCACCGGCATCGAATTCGGCCTCGAGATCGTCGAGGGACCGGAGCAGGAAATCCCGCTGCTCCAATCTGGCCCGAGCCAGGGCGCTCATACGGTCGGGTTCGGTGCGGGTGCTCATGTGGGGTCGGTGCGAGCCGCCTCGACCAGAGCCACGTCGTCGGCGCTCGCCTCGAAATCGGAATCGAGTTTCCATCGTCGGAACATGAAGAAAAGACCGGTCACCGCGCCCGCCGCCCCGACGACCGGGAGGATCCATACGAGGCTTGTTATGCCCGTTGCCGACGGCGTGTAATCGATTTCTTCCCCGAAGTCGGCCACGAGTTGAGCGCGGACGTATTCCTTGGTACGCCCCTCATCGACCCAGGTGCGTATCTTGCGTCGCATGATGCGAGCCACCACGGCATCGGACTGGGCCACCGACTGGCCCTGGCACACCGGACAGGCAAAGTCGTTGGCGAGGGCGTAGGCCCGTTCGGCGTTGGTCCTGGGCTCACCGCCGCTCACCGAACCGTACAGAAACGCCGAGACGCCGAGGACGGCCACACCGATCCACGACCAGAGCCTGAGATTGGATCGCTTCTTCATGGCCGTCTGCCTCCGGCATCGCTCATACGACCAGCTCCTCGACCGGAGCCGACACCGGGTCGGTGGGACGACGGCGAGTGCCCGGTATGACCGCCATGAGGGTGCCGATGGCGATGACCAGTCCACCGATCCAGAGCCAGACGATCATCGGTTGGATCGTGGCCCGCAGGACGACGGCGTCGTCGGCGCCCTCGGGGTACTTCAGAACCGAGAGCGCGATGTCATCGACGGGTGTGGAGCGGACCGACGGGATGTTGATGCTCTGCCCGGCGAGCGGGTAGGTGGCAAGCGCCGGCTCGTAGACCTGACCGCCGTCGATACGGATGCGGGCCACCCGTTCATTTCGGTTGGGGTACTCGATCACCGTGGAGCCCTCGTAGGTGAGGTCGTGACCCGACATGGTGGCTGTATCACCGGGCAGCAGGGTGAACTCGTCCTGTCGCACGTAGGCATTGCTCGCCGCGAACGCCACCGCGATCATGATCACACCGAGGTGAACGATCATTCCACCGTTGGTGCGCCCGACCAGTCCGCGCCACCCTTGGCGTCGGGTGGCGAATATCACCTGCCGAGCCGAGGCCCCGGCGGCGAAGCCCCCCAGCGTGAACGCCAGCAACGGTGCCCAGCCGCGCGCTCCCACCAGCACGGAAAAGACCAGCACCGCCGCTCCGAACCATGCCGGCCCGATGAGCCGCTGACTCAGAACTCCCGAAGACGCCTTGCGCCACGGCAACACCGGTGCGACCCCCATGAGGAACAACAGGGCGAACCCGATCGGCATGGTCATGCGGTCGAAGTAGGGGTTGCCGACGGAGATCGAGCGCCCGTCGACGGCTTCGACGATCAGGGGGAAGACCGTTCCGAGCAACACCACGAAGGCGAACGCCGCGAACAGGACGTTGTTGGCCAGGAACGCGCCTTCTCGTGACACCGCCGAATCCATTCGTCCGGGTGATCGAAGCTCGTCCCCCCGCCAGGCGATCAGTGCCACCGAGACGATGACAATCAGTCCGAAGAAGGTGAGGATCCACGGACCAACGCCCGACTCGACGAACGCGTGTACCGAGTTGAGCACGCCGGAGCGGGTTATGAACGTGCCGAGGATCGTCAGCGAAAACGTCGCCACCACCAGCGAGAGGTTCCAGACGCGAAGCATCCCTCGCCGTTCCTGCACCATCACCGAATGAATGAACGCGGTACCGGTGAGCCACGGAAGGAGCGATGCGTTCTCCACCGGATCCCAGGCCCAGTAGCCGCCCCAGCCGAGCGTCTCGTAGCTCCACCATGCGCCGAGGATGATGCCGAGACTCAGGAATCCCCACGCCACCACGGTCCAGCGACGGGTGGCGAGTAACCAGCCCTCGCCCACCCGGCCGGTGACCAGCGCGCTGATGGCGAAGGCGAACGGCACGGTGAACCCGACGTAGCCGAGGTAGAGAATCGGCGGATGAAACGCCATCAACACGTTGTTCTGGAGCAACGGATTGGGGCCCGGGCCATCGAACCCGATCGGCGGGTTGAAGGTCCGGAACGGGTTGGCGGGTCCGAGCATCAGAGCGAAAAAGAACGTGGTGACCACGAGCATGGTGAGAATCGCCCATCCCACCATCGGATCGTCCTGGCGATTGCGGAACTTCACCAACACCGCGACGAGGTAACCGGCGAGGATCACGGTCCACAGCAGGATCGATCCCGCGAGTGCAGACCACATGGTGGCGAAATTGAAAAGCGCCGGCGTCTTCGTCGAGCCGTTCTCGGCCACGAAGGCAACCGTGAAATCACGTGTGATGAGCGCCCGCTCCATCACCACCACCGCGGCCACCGCGGCGAAGGTCACGATGCCGACGAGCCAGCGGGTCTCACGTTTCCAACTACCCCTGTGACCCACCAGCCCCATCAACACCACCACAATGCCGGTGATCGAAGCCGACAGGCCGAGTGCGACCGCGGCCGCTCCCATGACCGAGTTGCTCATTGGCCGCTCGCGATCGATGTGGCCACTACGCGGCCCTCTTGATTGGCCTTGTCGATCCGCTCGGAGTAGCGGTCGCCGTTCTTGTAGTTGTTGTCGTGTTTGATCCGCATGCGATCGGACGCGAAGTGCCAGCCATCGGTTTCACGGCCGGTGAACCCGTCGACAGCGGCCGGCGCGTTCACCCAAGCGCCATCAAGGACGACCGGCACACCCGCCTTGAACAAGTCGGGCGGATCGCCGAAATGAACCACATCGACGTTCACACCGTCGAACGACACGGTGAACGCGACCACGGTCTCGTCACCTTCGAAGCCCGGCACGATCGTGCCCTCGATCGGAGATCCGAGAAGTGTGAATCGGTCGGTGCCGAGCTCGGGCCGCCGGGCCACGGCTTCCTTGGCGTCATAGAAGAAAAGCGACCCGTTGACCAGATTGACAGCCAACACCACCACCGCCGCGGCTGCACCCACGGCAATTATCACGGGGATGATCTTGCGACGGCGGGCACGGGCGGGCCGGGGCGACCGAGGGGTCAGGTCGTCGGCAGGCTTGGAGGCGGCGGTCACTTGGGATCAGACTCCGTGGTCATCCATCGCCGACGGTCGGCGGGTACTCGTGACGCGAGGGTGCGTCCCCGGCGGACGAGACTCAACGAATAGAGCCCGATCACGCCGAGGGAAACACCCCAACCGACCAGCAGATAGCCGAGGTCAGTCACTTGTTCTCCTCTGTTTCTCGATCCATACCCGCCCTGGCCTCGGCCCGACGGGCGGTCAGCGCTTCTGACAGATCACCCTCGCTGACCTGGCGTTCGAGCCACGAGATCCGGAACCGGTGAATCAGCATCCACAACATGATGATGCTGAACACCACCAGTGCGAACATCAGCGTGAACAGGGTGAGGCCCTCGATCTTGCCGTTGACGAGACTCGACTTCTGGTGAAGAGTACGGCGGCTCGACCACCATGTGACCGAACGGTTGACCACCGGCATGTTGGCCGCGCCGATGAGACCGATGACCGCGGCCCGAGTGGCATTGACGGCCTCGTCGCCGTCGAACGACCGCACCGCCAGGTATCCGACCATGATGAGAAACAGAATCAGCGTGGTGACGAGACGGACATCACCCCAGTCCCAGTAGGTGCCCCAGGTGATCCGTCCCCATATCGAGCCGGTGAACAGCGTGAGACCGGAGAACATCACGCCGACCTCGGCCGCACCATGGGCGACGGTGTCCCACCAGATCGAGCGCTTCCAGAGCCAGGCAACCGACCCGATGGCCGTTAGCGAAAACGCCACGTAGGTCAGTATCGCCATCGGGACGTGGATGAAGATCATCCGGACAGCATCCTTCTGGAAGTCGTCGGGGGGAGCGACGAAGAACCCGAGGAATACGAGCGCGATCGCCCCCACCAGCCCGACGACCCCGAGCCAGAAGGTGGTCCGCGAGCCGGTGCCTCGCTGTCGATCGATGATCGTGTCGTCGGTCATCAGTTTGGTCACGTCTCCTCCAACAACACCCCGTAGGCAAGCACCCCGAGTGCGATATTTATGGCTGTGAAGCCGGTGAGCATGGCGAGCCATGACCATCCGTTCACTGCCACCGAACCGAGGGCGTCGTCGAACGCACGGGTCGCACCCAGGAGAACCGGAGCCAACACCGGAAGCATGAGAATCGGCAGAACCGTCTCCCGTGCCCGGACACCGGCCACCAAGGCACCGAGAAGAGTACCGGTGGCGGCAATGCCAATGGTCGCGACCAGACATGTGGAGGCCAGGAGGAACGGCTCCTCGATCGACGCGCCGTAGAACACGACGATGCCACCGACGAGCACCACCTCGACCGTGAGCAGCTGCACGGCCACGGCGACGGCCTTCCCGATGAACACGGCACCCGGCTCGACGCCGGCCAGAAGCAGGGCTCGACGTGCCCCATCGGTGGTCTCCACGGCCGTCGACCGCTGCACCGCCATGATCGCCACGAAGAGAACGGTGACCCAGAACAAGCCGGAGGTGGCAAGGTCGAGAGTGGGGCGGTTGGCATCGAGAGCAAATCCGAACAGCACCAGCACCAGTCCGGCGAAAGGCACCACTTGGCTCACGGTCACTCGGGAACGAAGCTCAATACGCAGATCCTTCGCGGCTACCAGCCGGGCGTCAGTGAGCATGGATACCGCCCTCCCCGGACTGCACCCTGTCGGCGACGACCATCCCACCCGCCACCACCACCGTGCGGCCGGCCAGGTCGAGGGTGCGATCCAGCTCATGAGACGCCATGATCACGGTGGCGCCGGCGGCGGCGGCATCAATCACCAGTTCGTCGACGAGATCCCGGCCCGATTGGTCGAGCCCGGCGTGGGGTTCGTCCAGCAGCCACAGCTCGGGGCGCCGCATCACCACGGCCGCGATGGCAACCCGGCGACGCTGTCCGGCCGAGAGCTTCGACACGACAACATCGTGGAGGCGGTGAGACACCCCGAGCCGGTCGAGGGCAGGTACCGCGGCTGAGCGATCGACCCGGGAAGCCGCAGCCCAGAAATTCAGATTCTCCTCGACCGTGAGTTCGTCGTAGAGCGCGGTGTCGTGACCGAGCAGGCCGACCCGACGGCGAACCGCCGATCGGGCTGTGGCGAGATCGAGACCGAATACCTCGGCCCGACCCGACTCGGGTCTCAGCAACCCGGCGCACAAGCGCAGGAGGCTCGACTTGCCGGCACCGTTGGGTCCCTGAACGAGAACGACCTCGCCGGCGGAGATGTCGAGATCGACACCGGCCAGCGCCGGGAACCTGCCGAGCAACGCCACGACGGCGTTCAGCCGGACCACACACACACCGGGAACGCTATCGGTCGAGACCGCCGGCCCGACGTCGGATCCCCGGGGCACACGTGTCGGATCAGGGACCCGGCGCTCGCCCTGGCATGAACACAACCGATAGGTTCCCACCATGTCCGGGTCAGACGACAAGCCGCCAACAGCTGACGCGGCCGGGCAGGAGCCGACCCCCCAACCGCAGGTCCCCCGGCTGGCGATCATCCTCGGGGCCGTGGGTCGAACCCTCATCACCGCCGGAATCGTCGTCTTCCTGTTCGTCGGATACCAGCTTTGGGGCACCGGGATTCAGGAGAAGAATTCCCAGGACAGCCTGTCCAGCCGGCTCGACGAGCGCTTGGCCATGGCGGCCAGGAACCCAGCGGCGATCAATGACTCGGCCGACTCGACGATTGGAACCGACGTCACGACCACCACTGCCCCCGGATTGTCGACCGAACCGTCGACCGCGGCACCTCCGACCACCACCTCGACGCTTCCCGGCGGTTACGACCCCGACCTGTTGGCCCTGTTCTTCCCGGAGAACGGCGATGCCCTGGCCCGCCTCGAGATCCCCGCCATCGGACTCGACAAGGTGACCGTGCGCGGCGTCAACGTCGCCGATCTACGCAAGGGCCCAGGCCACTATCCAAGGACCGCTCTTCCCGGCAACGAGGGCAATACGGGCATCGCCGGGCATCGCACCACCTACGGCGCCCCCTTCAATCGGATCAACGAACTCATGCCCGGGGACGAGATAGTCCTGACCAGCGTTCAGGGGGGCTTCACGTATCGGGTACTCGACCCGACCGTCGCCTACGCCGGATATGAGGAGCAGATCGACAGCTTCGGGCCGGGCTACATAGTCGTCAAGCCCAGCGCCACATGGGTGCTCGGCGATCCGGTCCACCTTCCCACCTGGGCCGAGGAGGCCGCCAAGTCCGCTGCTGTGAGATCACGACGACCGGTCGCCGACCTCGTCGCCTCGGATTTCGTCACCACGACCGCCGGGGAACTTGTGAACGCAACTCCCTCCACCTCGATCGAATTCGAGACATCCACGCCGGTGGTCCCGGCGACCGCGAACCTCGACCTCGGCCTCGGTGGCGAACGCGGAGCCATACCCGGGGCGATCCTCTGGATGCTCGGCGCCATGTTCTTTTGGATCGGTTCCGGGTATCTGGGCCGCAGCCGGACGAAGCTGCTGACCGGCCGCCTCGCCTACCGGTTGGTCGGACTGGTCCCTGCCGTCTTGTTCATGTGGTACGCGTTCGAGATGATCGACCGGGCGCTCCCTTCCTACTGACCGCCCCCACCCCACAGCGGCTTCGGCCTAGCCTCGTGGGATCGTGACCACGACCCCCGACGACCGTTCAGCCGGCATGGCCGCCGACCTTCGAACGCGTCCGGGCCTCACCTCTATCGCCCTCATGGCGGTCATCGTCCTGGTCGCCGGCGCCTGCTCCGGCAGCTCGACCACGGCGGCCGGATCGACGTCCGACCCGGCGGCGGCCGCCGCACTCGCACTCGACTCGTCAGGCTCCACCAAGGCGGCGGTCGATTCCCCGACGACCGCGTCGACCACACCCACCGCGAGCACCGTGGTGGCCCACGCCGCCGAAGAGCCGACCCAGCCACTCGATCCGACTGCCATCGCGGGGGCGATCGTCAACCAGTACACCTTGGTCGTCGGCGACTGCTTCGATCAGATCCGTGACCTTCGCAACGGCCTGCCCGTCGTGGTCACCACCAAGCTCGCCTGCGGTGCCCCCCATGAATTCGAGGTCTACGACCGCCTCACGTTCCCGGCCGGATTTCCTGCCCTCTACCCCGGTGACAAGGTGATGCGCGACTTCGCTCTCCAGTCCTGTTACCGAACGTTCGAATCGTGGGTCGGCGCGAAATACGAGACCTCGATTCTCGACATCGAGGTTCTCACTCCCACCCAGACCAACTTCGAGGATCCCGTCGCCAGATACCGGGGAATCCATTGTTTCGTGCACCGCAGCGATGGTCAACTCCTCACGACCACGACACGCGGCTCCGGACTCTGAGCTCGTCACCCACCTCGGTGTCCACCGTCGTCGATCGACCGATTACTACTGTTTCGTCAGGTCGGTAGCGAAAAGAGAACGGAGGCGACCACATGGCATTCCTACCTTTCGTGGTCGCGGTACTCGCCGGCCTGGCCATCGGTTTGCTGCGTGGCGGACGGATGTCGGCGTTGCAACGGGTCCGAATCCACGCGCCCATCTTCGTGATCGTCGCCATCGGCAGCGGCATCGCTCTGGACTACTACTCGGTTCCGTTCGCCTCGTTGATCGCGGTGGTCGGAATTGCGGCCGGGGTGGGCCTCTCGCTTCGCAACATCCATCTGGCGGGTATGGGCGTGGTGAGCATCGGCATCATCGCCAACCTGCTCCCCGTCGTGTTCAACGGTGCCGTTCCGGTTCGCGCCGACGCCCTGGTCG
Organism: Acidimicrobiia bacterium; assembly: GCA_003231645.1. Lineage (GTDB taxonomy): Bacteria > Actinomycetota > Acidimicrobiia > Acidimicrobiales > Aldehydirespiratoraceae > SZUA-87. Next base: position 34,078 of record QIIW01000065.1, read on the forward strand.
AGGCCAAGGTCGTCCAACCCTCGGAACTACCCCGGGTGTCCCTCTCCGGATCGAGAGAACTCGCCGACGACTCGACCGTGCTGGCCGTACTCGGCGACACGATTCCGGTCACCCGTACCAGGCAGGTCGTGTCCTACGGCGATCTGATCCTGCTGGTCGGACTGGCCGACGTGATAGCCAACGCCATGCGTCGCCGCCGGCGGCGACGCCCGGTGGTCATGAACGGTGGGTTCGGATGGATCGCCCCCGGCCTCGACTCCGGTCACGACGAAGCCATGACCACCGCCAACCCGGACCACGACTGGGGCACCGCGCCGAGTGCCCGGCCGGAGTCGCCGTTCCAATACTCGGCGAGGCCCGATACCGCCGCCCCCTTCACCATCGATCCGGCCACCTCGTCGGCGATACGCGATTCGTCGTCCGAGCCGGTCCTCGACAGCGCCACCCAGAACAGGTAGGCGAGATGGGGCCACACCGGTCCCCTCCAGTAGGTATCGGGTGAGAACGTCGGCTCCCCACGGTGAACACCAAGCGGCCCGTACCGCGATCCGTGGGCCGATCGGTCGACCAGCGACCGTGCCGCTTCGATCCGGTGTTGCGGGTCACGGCTCACCAGGAGCGCCAACAACGACTCGGCCGTGCGTGCCCGCCCGGAGCCCGCCTCACCGACGCCACCGTCGACCCATGTCAAGCGACCGCAGTCCCATCGAGAGTCGATGACGTCGACGAGTTCAGCGCCGGCCACAGCCAGTTCATCGCACCCCAACTCGACCAACTCGAGGGCGTTCCACGCCACCAGCGCGTTGAATCCGATCGGGGCCACGCCCAACGCCGGGTTGTGAATCGGCTCACCCGACGGGCCGCGTTCGATGGTGCGCAGGAGGTCCATCTTGTGCGAACGCCAGCGGCCGGGGTCGAAACCGTCACCCGGGCACAAATCGTCCCAGCGCGGCGAGTCATCGCAACCGGTCTCCCAGGGATGCACCACGGTGATCAGGCCGTCGGTCGTGCGCCGCCGATCCTCCAGGAGAAACCGCAGTCCGAGCACCGCACGGTCGACCAGGCGGTCCGAGACGTCCAGCCCGCGTCGTGTCAGCTCGGCCAGCGTGTGCCCGTACATCGGCGGCTGGGTGATCGACGACGACCCACTGCGACCCCAGATCTCCACGGCTCGGCCGGGGTCGAGTCGATAGCCCATATGGGGCACAAAACCGGACTGGTCCTGAAGCGCCAGGACGGACTCGATTTCTGCCAGCGCCCTCACCGGCGATCCGAGCTCGGCCCAGACGATCGAATGGAAGCAACTGTCCCAGAGCCACAGCCACGGATAGACATCGGTGTTGGGGGCGGTGTATCCCAGGTCGACCCAGGCCGCATCGAGAGCGTTGCCGGTCAGACGGCGAAGCTCCCCCGGAGTGTGATCGTCGTCTGCATCCGGCATCGTGTCGTGCATGCCAACGTGTGCCCTGGTCTCGTTTCGGCTCGGTTTGACCGATGGTGTCTCGGTGGTGGCCCACAACTGGCAGCGGGCCATGACCAACATCGGCTTCGATGTTGTCACCGTCGCCGGCGAGGGGCCGGTCGACCGGACCGTATCCGGATTGGCGATGGGAGCAACGGGCGAGAACCTCTCGACACTGACCGCCCAGCTCGCCGCGGCGTTGGCCGACATCGACCTGGTGGTGGTCGAGAATCTCTGTTCGATTCCTCTGAACCTCACGGCGTCCCGAGCCACCGCATCGGTGCTGGCCGGCCGGCCGGCAGTTCTCCACCACCACGATCCACCGTGGCAGCGCGCCAGGTTCGCCCACCTGACCGAGTTGCCACCTCGCGACCGGGCGTGGCGGCACGTCACGATCAACCACCTAACCGTCGCCGAGATGGCCGACCGCGGTTTCACGGCCACCTGCATCTACAACGGATTCCCCACCTCCAGCGGCCCCGGCGACCGAGCCGGTATCCGTGGGTCCCTCGACGTCGGAGCCGACGAGTTGCTGCTGGCCCATCCGGTGAGGGCGATCCCGAGAAAGGACATCCCGGCGGCCGTGCGCCTCGCCGAGCAGACCGGCGCGATCTACTGGCTGTGGGGCGATGCCGAAGACGGCTACGACGTGCAACTCGAGCAGATCCTCGCCGATACGACCTGCCGAGTCGTCAGGGGGGCCCCGGCCGCCCACGCTGTCGACCTCTACCGAGCGGCGGACGCCGTGATCTTCCCGTCGCGGTGGGAGGGCTTCGGCAACCCACCGATCGAGGCTGCCATCCACCGTGTCCCGGCCGCGGTCGGACGTTACCCGGTGGCCGACGAACTGCTGGGGCTCGGGTTCCGATGGCTGCCCACCGACGACTCGGGGCCGCTGCGCGAGGTGCTGGAAAGCCCCCACTCCCATCAGCTCGAGATGTTACTCGACCACAACCGAAGGGTGGCGGTCGAACACCTGTCCCTCGAATCGATGGAGCAAGCCATACGCTCACTGCTCGATGAGGCGGGCTGGCTGCCCTGACCCGATCCCGCCGCCATGATCCCGACTCCCGACAGAACCGCGAGACCATCTTGAACCCCACAGATCCGGTGCTGATCAAGCGAGCCCGGGCTTCCCGATTCGCCGACCTCGGCCGGCGAATCGGCTACACGTTGTTCGGTGTGGCGATGCTCGGATTCATCTACGGATTCGCCACCAATTTCAGTGAAGCGGCCACCAAGGACGACATCGAACACGGCCGGGACATCGGCTGAACCCTCTACCCGATCGGTATGGTTGCCGCGTGGCCCCACGTCTTCCAGCCGCAGAACGACGTTCCCAACTCGTCGACGCTGCGATGACGATCTTCGCCGCCGAGGGCTATCAGAAGACGACCATGGACGCGGTGGCGGCCGGCGCCGGCGTCACCAAGCCGGTCCTCTACCAACACTTCCCGTCAAAACGGGAACTCTTCCTGGAGTTGCTGCGCGTCGTCGGGCGCCATCTCACCAACATGGTCGACTCGGCCGTCGCCGATGCCACCTATCCCCGCGCCCAGGTCGAGCAGGGGTTTCGGGCCTACTTCGAATTCGTCGGCTCTCACACCGACGAATTCCGACTCTTGTTCGGCGACGGCATTCGGATCGACGTTGAATTCGCCGCCGAGGTCAAGGCGGTGGAGGGCAACATCGCGGCGTTCGTGGCGGAACTCATCACCAGCGAGGGAATCAGCCGCGAGGATCGGCTCGTGCTGGGTCACGGCATCGTCGGCATGGCCGAACGCACCGGCCACCACTGGATCGACGGCGGCCGCAATGGCAGCGCGCAGGCTCTCGCCGAGCGGGTGGCCGACCTGGCATGGTCGGGCCTGCGGGGGCGACCGAGCTGAGCGAAACGGTCATCCGGCTCGATTCGCCGCGGCCCTGCCGCCGAGATGCGGGGGCGGACTGATGTCGATCGGTTCGTCGGGGAATTCGCCGGCGACGATGGCCGGCAGAAACTCGCGGAGTCTGACCGGCACAGTCGGAGCGGGGTTGGCCGCCAACTCCTCGACCGTCCACCATCTCGCGCCCAGAAAGGCCGCTGCTTCGAGCGCCTCGAGTCCCTGCGGGTCGTAGCTGCCACCATCGCAGAACGCGACATGGATCCGATCGTCGGATTCGAAATGGTAGCCGGCGAACGTGTACCGGGTCTGCTGAACCCACACGCACGGTCCCATCTCGACGCCTCTCAATCCGGTCTCCTCATGGAGTTCCCGGAGGGCGGCCTGTCCCGAATCCTCCCCCCAGCCCATGCCCCCGCCCGGGATCTCGAGCCACGGCTCCTTCCCCGGGTCGATCGGGTCTTCGGCCTCGATCAGAAAGATCCGGCGATCGGTGTCGAGCACGACACAACGTGCGGCCGGGCGCCGCAGGCTGAAGGTCATCGGCGAGCCTCCCGGAGCAGGACCTCTTGCACCATGGTGGCCACGTGGACTCCGCCGCGTGTCCAGATCTCACCGAGGGCAAGTCCGCGGGCGCCGTAGACGCCGACCGACCGCATGTCGTGGAGCACCCATTCGTCGGCCGGCGCGTCGCGATGGAACCAGACCGAGTGATCGAGGCTGGCACCCATGTAGGGGTAATCAACCGTGCTCTCACCGTTGAAACCCGGACGGCCGACCGGGTGGGTCAACTCGACGGCTTCGGTCGGGATGTCGTCACTCGCGTAGGCGTGGGCGAGGATGTGCATCAGCGAATCGTCGCCGATCGGGCCCTTCACCCTCAGCCAGGTGCGAGCCCGCCGGAGATCGCTCTCAACCGGTCGTCGTTGGATGAGGCCACCCCAGTCGTTGTTGGGCAGGTCCTCGGGCGGCGTGACACCATCGGGCATGGATATTGCGGTCTCGTCGGCCGCTTCCTCGGGCGCCTGGAACGATGCCGACAGATTGAGGATCGCCCCGCCGGACTGGCGGGCCACCACCCGCCGGGTGATGAACGACCGACCGTCGCGAATGCGGTCGACCTCGAAACGAATCGGTTCCTTCGAATCGCCACCACGGATGAAGTAGGCGTGCATCGAATGCGGTCGGAAACGAGGGTCGACGGTCTGGGCCGCCGCCCACAATCCCTGGGCCGCGACCTGCCCGCCGTAGACCCGACCCCAGGGATACTCGGCGCTCTCGCCCACCCACGTGTCGGGGCCGTGAGACGCCATGTCGAACATGTCGGCGAAGGAAACGAATTCGACTGCCACGGCGCGTGACGATAGCCACCGGCGACCCCGTCGCCACAGCGTCCCCACCCCTCCCCACCCGTTCCGGGGCGCCGCGGCTCGCGGTCGGGGCGCACGGCGTGAGACCATTCCCGTATGAGTGACAAGGCCCGGCATCAACTTCTCCGCCTCGACATCGGTGACGACCCCGGCGCCTGGACCGAGGCGGGGTTCAGCGTCGTCGACGGCGAAACACGGGTCGGGTCGACCACCATCCGACTGGACGGCACCGACCGGGGCCGCGGCATTCTCAGTGTGGCCATCGACGGGGTCACCGAGACGATCGACGGCCTCACGTTCTCACCGCCGATACCCCGGTTCAATCCCAGGATCACACCGCTCCACGCCAACCTCGTTGCTGCCATCGACCACGTCGTCGCCATGTCACCCGACATGGACCGCACCGTCGAGGCGCTCACTGCGGCCGGGCTCGGCCTCCGACGGACCAGATTGTTCGAGGGCGGAGGCGCCACCAACCGGCAGGCGTTCTTCTGGTTCGGCGACGTGATACTCGAACTGGCCGGGGCCGACGCAACACACGGTCCGGGCCCGGCACAATGGTGGGGGCTCGCGTTCACGTGCCCCGACCTGGACGAATCCCACAGCAGTCTGTGTGGCCTGCTCGACGAGCCGAAGGATGCCGTCCAACCGGGACGTCGTATCGCGGGTCTCCATACTCATGATGTCGACATTTCCGTACCGATCGTGTTCATGTCGCCGCATCCGTCGTCGGGCCGTCCGACCACCGACGACGAACGCCCCGCCGGCGGTCACCTCCCATGATCCGCGTCACCACCTGGAACATCTGGTGGCGATTCGGGCCGTGGGAGCAGCGCCATCCGGCCATCGTCGCCACACTGGAGGGCCTCGGGTCCGACGTGATCTGCCTGCAGGAGGTCTGGTCGGATGACGACACGAATCAAGCCGATTCGATCGCCGGGCAACTCGGCCTCCACGCCGCCGTATCGGCTCCGGCCGGTGACGGCCTGAGGCTCGGCAACGCGATCCTGAGCCGCCACCCGATCACCGACACGACGGTCCACCGGCTCCCCGGCGCGGAGGGGAAGAGGGCCAACCGGACCGCACTGGTGGCGAGGATCGATGCACCGTTCGGTGAATTGACGATGGTCTCGACCCACCTCGCGTACCGGTTCGACGAGTCGGCGCTGCGCTCCGAACAACTGGCTGAGATCTGTCGGATCGTGGCCGGCGAACGCGGCGATCCCGAGCACGCCTTCCCACCGATCGTCTGCGGCGATCTCAATGCCGTCCCGACCAGCGATGAGATCCGTCGAATGACCGGAGAATCTCCACCTCACATCGACGCCATGGTCTTCACCGACGCGTGGGCAGCCGTCGGCGACGGCCCGGGCCACACTTGGGATTCCGAGAATCCACACCTCGAGGACACGACTTGGCCGCGCCGACGCCTCGACTACGTGCTGATCGGCTGGCCTCGCCCCAAGCCATTCGGAAACGCCGTTCGCGCTTCGCTCTCCGGGAATGTCGCGGTCGACGGCGTCTGGCCCTCGGACCACTTCGCGGTGACGGTGGATCTGGTCACCGAACGAACGGTCGAGCATCCGGCGACGCGATCATGCAGGGTCGGAGCGGTGCGACCCCGGGCCTGCCCACCCCCATGAATCGTCCCCGGTAGTCAGTGCGCGGGCGACGGGGCCATACTTGCCGGAAACCGCCGGAAGTCGATCCGGGGTAACAGGAATGCTCGTTTCGGCAGGACCACCCGCCGATCGAGCCACCACACGAACGGTTGATGGAGGGATCGTGGGATATTCACATCGCACGTCTCTCGGCCTGCCGGCAGCGATCGCTGCGGTGACAGCTCTTTTCAGCCCTGTTCTCGCGACGTCCGGGGCGGCCTCCGCCCAGGACCCGGGCGCTCCCGATGCCATAGCCGCGGTGGCACAGCCCGGCGACATCGCCCGCAACGGACTGGCCATCGAGATGGCCCTCGACCAGGTCGGGCTCGGTGACATCTGGCGCGAAGACACTGCCCTCGGCGAACGCACCCGTCATCTGCTGGTCGAATACCCGGGCCCCACCACCAAGTCGGCTGTCACCAGTCTCGTCTCGGTCGTCGCCGACATGGAACGGGCCGAGGCGCTGCGCGGTGTCATCAACGGCGAGGTCCGCAAGAGTGCCGCTCTGCTCCAGTTGACGACACTGAACGAGAACCGCCTGACGCGGGAACTCGGCGACGGGCGGAATCAGCTCGACACCACTCTCGGTCTGATTCAGTCGGTAGCCATCGACATGTTCTCCAACCGGGGAGGTCGATCCGACGAGGTGGTGGCACTCGACCATCCCAACCTGCTCCTCACTCGTCGCTCCGACGAGCTCACGGCGACCGCGCTCGAGCGGCTGGTCGAGACTCGCGATCGCCTCACCTCCGAACTCGACTCCGCCCGAATCAACCTGCCCGACATCAGGCAGAGTCGGGCGGCCGCTGCTCTCGCCCACGAACGTCTTACCGCCACCGCCGGGCAGTTGCCCACCAAGATTGCCGACCTCGAGACCCAGGCTCTCGACCTGCTGCCCAAGGCAGCCGAGGCGTTTCAATCGGCCGAGGTGGTCAATGAGCCCGGCCTCAGCCTCCGGGCTCTCGACGCCTACTTCAATGCCGAGGCATGGATGGACCAATCACAGCCGTCCTGCGGCATCACCTGGCAGACCATCGCCGCCATCGGTCTGGTCGAGAGCCGCCACGGCACCTACGGCGGCAACCGCCTGCTTCCCGACGGCCGTACCCAGTTCCAGATCATCGGGGCCACCCTCGACGGCACCACCGTCGACAACTTCGGTGAGGCCGTGGCGGTCGTCACCGACACCGACGGCGGTGTCTACGACGGCGATCCGCTCAACGACCGGGCGGTCGGACCGATGCAGTTCATCCCCCAAACATGGCGCCAGTGGTCGGTCGACGCGGATGGAGACGGCCGGCGCGACCCCAACGACATAGATGACGCGGCCGTCACCGCGGCCAGACTCCTGTGTGCCAACGGTCCGATCCGATCCCCCGCGGAGTGGAATGCGGCCATCTACACCTACAACCAGTCGTCGGCCTACGTCGACCGGGTCCGGGCCGGATTCCGGCACCTCGGGGACTCCGTCGCCGCGGCCACCGTCGACTCTCTCGACCAACTCGATCTCAGCTCACCGTGATATGGGCCTCGATCAGAGCGGCCGCGGTCGACGCCACATCGTTCTCATCGGTCCGCCAGTTCGACACCGATATCCGCATCGCTGATCGACCGCGCCAAGTGGTCCCCGTCGGGTAACAAACCCCTCCGTCCCGGGCCGCGGTGAGGACTCGCTGCGTGTGGCCGTCATGGTCCGCGAGGGGCGACGAATCACGGAAAGCCACCACGATCTGATTGATCTCGGCCTGCATCACGTCGACTCCCTCGGCCTTCGCCAGCCGCTCGGCCAGATCTGCGGCTCGGTCGCAGCATCGATCGATCATGTCGGCAAGCCCCGACCGGCCCAGCGAGCGCAGCGCGGCCCACACGGGTACTCCCCGTGCCCGCCGAGACGATTCGAGCACTGTGTCGACCGGATCCGGCACCACTCCGGGCTCCGGCAGGTAGGCGGCCCGGTAGCCGATGGCCCGACCCAGGGCGCGGCGATCGCGTACGATCGTGATGCCACAGTCGTAGGGGGTGTTGAGCCACTTGTGGGCATCAGTTCCCCAGGAATCGGCCGACTCCGCCCCGGCCGCGAGATGTCTCCTGGTGTCCGAGGCCCTGACCCACAGGCCGAACGCCCCGTCGATGTGGAGCCAGATGTCGTTGCGACTCCGTCGGCGACGCTCGATGTCCACCACAATCTCGGCCAGCGGATCGAACGCGCCGCCGTTGACGTTGCCGGCCTGAGCACAGACGATCGTCGGACCAACGCAGCGGTTGAGGGCACCGGTGAACTCGGATATGACGATGCGACCCTCATCGTCGGTCGGCACGCGGGTGACGCGGTCGGTGCCGAGCCCCAGCAGACGCAGCGCACGATCGACCGTCGAATGCTGCTCGGCACCGACAATCACGTTGATCTGTGGGGAACCAGCCAGCCCAGCGGCCTCGACATCGTGGCCATGCGCGGCGAGCACCGCGTGCCTGGCGGCCAGCAGCCCGGCTGTATTGGCGCCCTGACCGCCGGTGGTGAAACCGACCGCGCTCGCGCGGGGAAGGTCGAGTGCTTCGAGTATCCACCTTGCCGCCAGCAGCTCCACCGCGACGACACCAGGGTAGAGATCGGCGAACACCGCGTTCTGGTCCCATGCCGAGACCAGCCAGTCGGCTCCCAGCGCCGCCGGCAACGATCCTCCCGTCACGAGGCCGAAATAGCGTCCGGAACCGGTGGCGGCCAGTCCGGGTTCCACGATCGCCGCCAGCTCGCGAACGACATCGGGGGCGACGGTACCGGTCTCCGGGAACGCCATGTCGGCCGCGGCGATGATCTCGGCTGCCGTCGACGGAATCGACGTCGGTCTGCCCGATATCCCGTCGATCCAGCGGCGGGCCAGTCGGTCGACGATCGACAACACCGAGTCGTAGTCGGCGTCGAGCATTCGGTTCCCTCCCGTGGGTTCACTCAGGTCGGCATCATGGCACGGAGCCGGCCGACCAGATCACCGTTTCGTCCCGATACCTCCCACCTGCCGGTCCCGACCATCAGGGCCAGATCGTCGAGTGCCCGCTTCAGCCCCGAGGTGACCTCGTCGTGGTCGACGCCGGGCTCGGCGAACGCGCCGAATACCCGAAGCACCCCGTCGGCCCGGTCGGTCTTGAGGTCGGCCCGCGCGACGATGCGGTCGCCGAGCAGCAATGGCAGGACGTAGTAGCCGTAGACCCGCTTGGCGGCCGGCGTGTAGATCTCGATCCGATAGCGGAAGTCGAACAGCCGCTCGGCCCGCTCACGGAACCACACGACAGGGTCAAACGGGGACAGGAGTGCGCACGCGTCGACCGACCGTGGGGCGACGGCATCGGTGTGGAGGTAGGCGGGACGGTCCCAGCCCTCGACCGCTGCCTCGATCAGTCGTCCCTGCTCGACGAGCTCGTCGATTCGCGGACGGGTCGCCCGCTTGGGCAGGCGGTGGTAGTCGATCAGGTCGGGGGCAGCGGCCACACCGAGTGACGCTCCGGCACGATCGAGCAGCTCACGGTGGGCGTCGAACTCGGAGGGGGCCGGGAGCGCCTGGATCTCAACCGGGACGATGCGGTCGAGCAGATCGAATTCCTTCACGAATCCCGGACGGCGCCGCACTCCCAGCTCACCGATCCTGAACAACCAGTCAAGGGCGAGCGATCCGATCGACCGGGATCCCCACCAGTTGCCCCCCCGGGGGCGGGGGTTGCTCAGCTCCCCCGGCGCCATCGGACGCTCGCGCACCTGAGCGAGCACATCGGCAACGTAGCCGGGTTCTCGTTGGGCCAGTTCCGAGAGGCCGCGCCACGTCTCGCCCTGTCGCGAACGCTGCTTGTGCCAACGCAGCAGTGGCTCGTCGACAACCGAAAGCAGCGATGCCTCGTGACTCCAGGCCTCGAACCACTCGTCGTCGTGATAGGCGACCCGGTCGAGAAGGTCGGGGTCGTAGGGACCGAGCCGGGAGAACAACGGCATGTACTGGGTGCGGATGACCACCGGGACCGAGTCGAGTTGCAGCAGGCCGAGTCGTCCCATCACCCGACGCAGGTGGCGTCGATCGACCCGGCCGGTCGGTCGGGGGTCGCGAAATCCCTGGGCGGTGAGCGAGATCCGGCGAGCCTCGGAGGCCGACAGCTCGACCGAAGCGGTGCCGCTCACCGGAACAGGTCGGCGAGAGCCGCCACGTCGGGGAGGCGCCAGTGGTCGTGGTCGGCGTGGAGGTCGAGCGGGTCGAGCTGGACCACCGGCATCCCCGCCGCGGTGGCGCCGCGCACGTCGGCGTGGACCGTGTCACCGACATAGAGGGTGCGGGTGCGCTCGGTGCCCAGAGCAACGAGCGCCGGGTCGAAGATCCTCGGATCGGGCTTGGCGATCCCGACGACGGTCGAGTCGACGATGGCCGCCGCGGTCGGGAGCGGGCCGTGGCCGAGCTGACAGATTCCGTACTCCTGACACTGCTGCACCGCAGTGCCGATGTTGTTGGTGACAATCGCCACCGGCCGCACCTCCGAGATGTCGGCGAATCCGGCGATGTTGTGTGAGAGCACCTGGGTCCAGAGATCGGTGACCTTGTCGCGGCGCCGCAGTTCGTCGCGGGCATCGATCGCCACCTCGAGATCGACACCGGCCAGCCCCAAGGAACCGAAGTAGGCCGTGTCGTAGTGGCGCCACACCTCGAACCGGGACTCGTCGACATCCTCTTCGGCGAGTCGCTCGGTGATGGCTCGGACGCCGGTGTAGTGCGCGTCGTGGGCCTGTTCGACGGTCATCTCGAGATCGACACCGGCCACGGCGACTGCCGCGCACACCGGCCCCGGGTTGGGGATGATGAACACTCCGCCCATGTCGAAGACGACGGCATCAATGTCGCAGGGATCGGGTGGCACCACGGGTCAGACCACCAAGTTGACCATACGGCCGGGAACGACGATCGCCTTGCGCAGCACCCGTCCGTCGAGGTGGATGGCAACGTTGGGTTCGCTCAGAGCCGCCTCGATCACGGAGTCCTGGTCAGCATCGACGGCGACCACGATCCTGGCCCTCACCTTGCCGTTGACCTGCACCGGCAGCTCCACGGTGTGATCCACCAGGAGGGCCGGGTCGGCCATCGGGAACTCGGCCCGGGTGACCGAACCCTCGCCCCCGAGCAACTGCCAGAGTTCTTCGGCGATGTGGGGAACGAGAGGGGAGAGCATCCGCACCATGGCATCGGCCACCTCCCGCGGGGTCGGAGAACCGGACTTGGTGAGCTCGTTGTTGAGTTCGGTGATCTTGGCAATGGCGGTGTTGAACCTGAGCGCGTCCATGTCGGCGCGCACTCCCTCGATCGTGCGATGCAGCACGCGTCGCAGATCGTCGGGAGCTGGAGCATCGATGACCGTGAGGGCACCGGTCTCCTCATCGACCAGATTGCGCCACACCCGTTGCAACAAGCGGTGTGAGCCGATGACCGACCGCGTCTCCCACGGGCGATCCTGATCGATCGGACCCATCGACATCTCGTAGAGCCGCAGCGTGTCGGCGCCGTAGGCCTCGTACATGTCGTCGGGGGTCACCGAGTTCTTGAGTGACTTGCCCATCTTGCCGAACGATCGGGTCACCGGCCGGCCTCGATGGGTGAAACCCTCGGCCGCTGAACCCTCGACCTCGTCGGCCGGCACATAGATGCCGCGTTCGTCCTGGAAGGCGGACGCCTGGATGTAGCCCTGGTTGATCAGACGCTTGAATGGCTCCGGACCAGACACGTACCCCAGGTCGTAGAGAACCTTGTGCCAGAAACGCGCGTAGAGCAGGTGGAGAACCGCGTGCTCGACACCGCCGACGTAGAGGTCGACCCCGCCGACGCCATCGGCGGGATCGGACATCCAGTAACGCTCGACTTCCGGATCGACCAATCGCTCGGCGTTGGTCGGGTCGAGATAGCGCAGGTAGTACCAGCAGGAACCGGCCCACTGGGGCATCGTATTGAGTTCGCGGCGATAGGTGCGCAGGCCATCGCCCAGGTCGAGCTCGACGTCGCGCCACGCGGCGACCCGGCCCAGCGGCGGTTCAGGTTCGGAATCCTGGTCGAGGGCGCGGGGCGCCCAGTCGACCAATTCGGGCAACACCACCGGTAGCTCCGACTCGGGTACGGCGATCGGCAGGCCGGAGTCGTCGTAGATGATCGGAAACGGTTCACCCCAGTATCGCTGCCGACTGAACAGCCAATCGCGCAGCTTGTAGGTGGTGGTGCCATGGCCGTGGCCGCCGGCTTCGAGCCAGTCGATCATGGCCCGCTTGGCGTCATCGACCCGGAGTCCGTCGAGGAACCCGGAGTTGATGGCCGGGCCGTCGCCGAGGAAGGCCGTGCCGCCGAAACCCTCGGTGGGGCGGACGGTGCGGATGATGTCGAGGCCGAACTCCTCGGCGAATTCCCAGTCGCGCTCGTCCTGGCCGGGCACGGCCATTATCGCCCCGGTGCCGTAACCCATCAGCACGTAGTCGGCGACGAACACCGGGATCCTGCGACCATCGACGGGAACGACCGCGTCGACACCGGTGTAAACGCCGGTCTTGTCCTTGTTCTCCTGACGGTCGAGGTCGGTCATCCGGGCGACCCCGGCCCGGTAGGCCGCCACGGCTTCGGCCGGGGTGGCCCGGCCTCCGGTCCACTTGGCGGGCGTTCCCTCGGGCCATCGGGCGGGCATGATCTCGTCGACGAGGTGATGTTCGGGTGCCAGCACCATGTAGGTGGCTCCGAAAAGAGTGTCGGGCCGGGTGGTGAACACGCTGATCGGGCCGGAGTCGGCGCCGTCGACATCGAATTCGATATGGGCACCCTCCGACCGGCCGATCCAGTGACGCTGCATCGCCTTGATCGAGTCGGTCCAGTCGAGCCGGTCGAGATCTTCGATCAACCGATCGGCGTATGCGGTGATGCGCATCATCCACTGCCTGAGCGGACGGCGGTAGACGGGGTGATTGCCACGCTCCGACCGACCGTCCGCGGTGATCTCCTCGTTGGCCAGAACCGTTCCCAGGGCCGGGCACCAGTTGACGGGAGCATCATCGACGTAGGCCAGGCGGTAGGTCTGGATCAGGGCCCGGCGCCCGACGTCGTCAAGATCGACCCAGACGGAACCATCGACCGGTTGCCTCTCACCCGAGTCGAATTCGGCCACGAGTTCATCGATCCTGCGAGCCCGGTGCCGGTCCGGGTCGAACCACGAGTCGAAGATCTGCAGGAAGATCCACTGCGTCCAGCGGTAGTAGTCCTCGTCGGTCGTGGCGATGCTGCGCCGCTCGTCGTAGCCGAGGCCGAGGCGGCTCATCTGACGGCTCATGTTGGCGATGTTGCGTTCGGTGTTGGACCGCGGATGCTCGCCGGTCTGGCGGGCGTGTTCCTCGGCCGGAAGCCCGAACGCATCGAACCCCATGGGGTGCAGGACGTTGAAGCCGACCATCCGTTTGAACCGCGAGTAGACGTCGGTGGAGATGTAGCCGAGCGGATGGCCCACGTGAAGCCCCGACCCGGACGGATAGGGAAACATGTCCACGACGAACAGCTTCGGCCGACGAACGACGCCGGCCGGGTCATCGGCCAGCAGCCCCGTGGGATTCGGGGCGTGGTAGGTGCCATCGGCGAGCCAACGTGCCTGCCAGCGGGTCTCGATCGAGTCGGCGAGGCGAGCATCGTAACGATGAGGCGGTACCTCTGATTCGTCGGATCGCGATGTCGGCATCTCTGGCATGGCGGCAAGGTTAGGGCCCGTTCGCGGGGGCTACGCCGCCGATGTCGGGGGTGACGGAAATCATTTCTGCATCGGGGTCGACAACGGGCAGACTCCCGGTCCGTGCCATACCAGATCGCCGCCCTTCTCGCCGCCCTCGCCTGGGCCCTCAGCAGCCTCGTCGCCGCCAATCCGGTACGCGAGCTCGGAGGGCCACGCTTCGCGCGCCTCAGGATGATCGCGGTCACGCTCATCCTCACGTCGGTGGCGACCGTCTTCGGTGACTGGGGTTCGCTGCGCCTGGTCGACGTCGTGTTGTTGAGCGCGTCGGGAATGATCGGTCTGTTGATCGGTGACGCCGCCCTGTTCACAGCGATGGCTCGTGTCGGCCCTCGCCGAACCGGTCTCGTCTTTACGGTCAATGCGCCGTTCGCGGCGGTGATGAGCGTGTTCATCTTCGGTGAGACCTTCACGTTGGTGGCCGTGTTCGGCGCGGTGCTGACCGTCGTCGGCGTGGCGATCGCCGTCGGGTTTCGACGCAAGGTCAGCACCGTGCGCAACGTCGCGATCGGCGACCATGCCTTCGAGCAGGTCGATGGTCGGCTCTGGGTGGGCCTGGCATGGGGAACTATCGGTGCACTCGGTCAGGCCGGTGGAGCCATTCTCGCCAAGCCCGTTCTCGATGCCGGTGTCGACGCTATTACCGCTGCCGCCACCCGCGCCGTGCCGGCCACGGTCGGGTTGTGGATCTTCGCCCGTCCCCTCGATCGGGTGGCGCGTTCGTCGCGCCGCGACCGCCTCACCTGGCGCCATGTCGGCTACCTGGTCATCAGCGCCACCATCGCCATGGTGATCGGCATGACGCTGGTGCTCTACTCGCTCGGCCATGGTGCGGTCGGGGTGGCCACCATTCTCTCGGCCACCACACCGGTCATGCTGCTGCCACTGCTGTGGATCACCACGCGGCGGCGTCCGACCGCAGCCGCTTGGGTCGGGGCCGCGCTGACCGTTGTCGGCGCCGCACTTCTCCTGTGAGATTCGGCCGGGACACGAAGGTGTCGGTGTGGGCCGACCGCTCACCGGTAGCCCGCTCACACCGAATGTGCGCCGTGTTCGGTACAGTTCCACGATGCGGCACGGTCTGGCCCGGTTTTCGGGACGGCCCAATCCGATCCGTCCGTGAACCCCACCCGGAGTGAGCTGATGTCCGACGAAACAGCCGAAGACGACATCGATCTCGCCGGCCTGAGTGACGAGGACCTCACGGCTCAGATGCACGACGATCTCTACGATGGCCTGGTCGAGGAGATAGAGGAGGCGACTCACATACTCCTGGGCCGCGGTTGGCCCGCCGACAGGATCCTCAACGAAGCGCTCGTCGAAGGCATGCGCATGGTTGGCATCGACTTCCGTGACGGAATCCTCTTCGTGCCCGAGGTGCTCCTGGCCGCCAACGCCATGAAGGGCGGGATGGCCATCCTGCGTCCACTGCTGGCCGAGACCGGCGCCAAGCCAATCGGTACCGTCGTCATCGGAACCGTCAAGGGCGACATCCACGACATCGGCAAGAACCTCGTCGCGATGATGCTCGAAGGGGCCGGGTTCGAGGTCTTCAATCTCGGCATCAACACCGACGTCGACGAGTTCCTCGCCGCGATCGACGAGCACAACCCCGACATCGTCGGCATGTCGGCATTGCTCACCACCACCATGCCCTACATGAAGGTGGTCATCGACACCCTGGTCGAGAAGGGAATGCGCGACGACCTCATCGTTCTGGTGGGCGGAGCGCCGCTCAACGAGGAGTTCGGCGAGGCAATAGGAGCCGATGCCTATTGCCCGGACGCGGCGGTCGCCGCCGAGACCGCCGGCGCACTCATCACGGCCAGGCGTACCGCGGCATGACCAAGGCGGCTCCGCCGCGTTCGCTGATCCTGGCCTGCGGAGCCCTCGCCCGGGAGATCGAGGCGATCATCTCGCTCAACGATCTCGACAACGTGAGCGTGCAATACCTGCCGGGCCGTCTCCACAACCGCCCCGAACAGATCCCCGACCTGGTTCGAACCCGTGTTCGGGCCGCCCGTGGTGACTTCGATCGCATCCTCGTCGGCTACGCCGACTGTGGCACCGGCGGCCGGCTCGACAAGGTGTGCGAGGAGGAAGGAGTCGAGAGACTCCCCGGCGCCCACTGCTACGAGATCTACGCCGGCCCCACTGACTTCGCCGCCCTGGCCGATGATGTACCCGGCACCTTCTACCTCACCGACTACATGGTCAGGTACTTCGACATCATCGTGTGGCGTGGGCTCGGACTCGATCGTCATCCTCAACTACTCGAGACTTATTTCCGGAACTACGAGCGGGTCGTCCATCTCGCTCACGACGACAACCCCGACCTCCTCGCCGCCGCCCGGGAACAGGCCGGCCGCCTGGGTCTGGTCTACGAGCGCCTCGACTGCGGTTACGGCGACCTCGAACATCTCATCGTCAACCACGTGGAAATCAGGTCGCCGACCACCACCAGGAGCGTCCGGGCATGAGTCGGCGTGGGAGTGGATACGGGATCGCCACGATCTACTGGCGCGACATCCCCGCCCAGGTTGTCGCCCGCACCGCCGAGGGCACCGAGAAGGTGCTGCTCGACAACCGTTTCCAGGTCGCCATCGACCGGGCCGCCGTGGTCGCCGGTCTCACCGGCACCCACGCCTACGTCGAGCAGTGGCGCAGGGAGACGGAACCGGCGAGTGCCGACCGGCTCGACCAGGGCCGGACCAGGGCCGCCGAACTCGACGCATCCTTCCCGAAGGACCGTCTCGAAACCTTCGTGGCCACCGGGGGACTCGATCCGATGTCCTCGCTGCCGGTAGCGAACGACCTATCAACGGAAGCAGAAATCCAATGACCGAAACCGTCATCAGCTCGGCCACCAAAGAGGTGGTGATCGGCTTCGATCGTCCGTTCGTGATGATCGGCGAGCGCATCAACCCGACAGGGCGCAAGCTTCTCGCCCAGGAGATGAAGGACGGCGACTTCAGCCGCGTCGAGGCCGATGCCATCGCCCAGGTCGAAGCCGGCGCTCACATGCTCGACATCAACGCCGGTATCCCGCTCGCCGATGAGCCGGCGCTGATGGCCAAGGCCATCATGCTCGTGCAGTCGGTCACCGACGTCCCATTATCGATTGATTCGTCGATCATCGAGGCACTCGAGGCCGGCATCACGGCCTACGAGGGCAAGCCCCTCATCAACTCGGTCACCGGTGAGGACGAGGTTCTCGAACGGGTGCTTCCCCTGGTGGCCCGATCCGGTGCCGCCGTGGTCGCCATATCCAATGACGAGACCGGCATAAGCGAAGACCCGGATGTGCGGTTCACCGTCGCCAAGAAGATCGTGGAACGGGCCGCCGACCACGGCATACCCGCCGCCGACGTCGTGGTCGACCCGCTCGTGATGCCGATCGGGGCGATGGGCACCGCCGGTCGCCAGGTGTTCGCTCTCGTCCGACGCCTGCGCGACGAACTCAATGTCAACACGACGTGTGGGGCCTCCAACGTGAGTTTCGGCCTGCCCAATCGCCACGCCATCACCGGAACGTTCCTGTCGATGGCGATCGGTGCCGGGATGACATCGGCCATCATGAATCCGATGCACGCCGAGGTGAAGAGAGCCGTGATGGGCGCCGACGTCCTCGCCGGCCACGACCCCCACTGCGCCTCCTGGATCTCCGAGTACCGCGATCCGGCGGCGGGTGGCGGGGCCCGCGGGGCCCGGCGCGGACGTTCGGGTCGCCGTCGCGGCGCCACGCCATGAACCGGCGGGTCGCGACCTGATGGACAAGCCGACGCAGGCGTCGGTCGTGTTCACCCCGGCCGGGGTGCGCCGGCCGGTCGACGTGGGCACCAGTGTTCTCGACGCGGCACGCGCCGCCGGGGTCGACCTCGACTCCACATGCGGCGGGCGTGGTCTGTGCGGCCGATGCCAGATCTCACCCTCACTGGGTGAGTTCGCCAAGTGGGGCATCTCCAGCGTTCTCAGCTCACTCACGCCGGCCGGACCGACCGAGATCGGCTACCGCGGTCGTCGGCCGATCGCCGACGACATGCGTCTTGGCTGCCAAGCGGTGATTTGCGGCGACGTGGTGGTCGACATTCCGGCCACCAGCCAGATCCACCGCCCGGTGGTCCGCAAGGCCATCGACCTCCACGGTCTCGAAGTTGATCCGATGATCGTTGCCCGGATGGTCGAGATCCCCGTACCCGACCTCGGCGACGGGCGGGCCGACGCCGATCTGCTCACCGGTCGACTCGAAGCCGACTGGGGAATCGTCGACGCGGTGGTCGATGCACGTGTGCTGCCCGGCCTTCACCGGGCAATCAGCCAGGGCGGGCAGCGAGTCACCGCCATCGTCCACTCCGACGGCACGGTGTTGGCGGTGCGGCCCGGATTCGACGATGTCGTCTACGGTCTGGCCGTCGATGTCGGCTCGACCACGATCGCCGGCTATCTCGTCGACCTCACCAACGGCGAGGTGGTGGCGTCCGTCGGTGTGATGAACCCCCAGATTCGATTTGGCGAGGACCTCATGAGCCGGGTGTCCTACGTGATGATGAATCCCGGTGGTGACACCGAGATGACCTCAGCCGTACGGTCGTGCATCGACTCGATGATCAACGATCTGGCCGGCGAACTCGAGCTGTCGCCGGAGGATCTACGGAGCCGAGTGCATGACATGGTGGCCGTGGGCAACCCGATCATGCACCACCTTCTGCTGGGCATCGATCCCACCCCGCTCGGAGCGGCGCCGTTCACTCTGGCGGTGAGCGCCCCGGTCGACATGCGCGCCGACGAGCTCGACATCGACCTGCCGTTCGCCCGTGCCCACCTCGGTCCGTGTATCGCCGGACACGTGGGGGCCGACGCCGCCGCGGCAACCCTCGACGAACAAACCCACCTCGCCGACCCGCCCCAGCTCCTGGTCGACGTGGGGACCAACGCCGAGATCGTATTGGGCACACCTTCGACCACCTACGCGGCATCGTCTCCCACCGGCCCGGCGTTCGAGGGCGCTCAGATCTCGTGTGGGATGCGGGCCACCTCGGGGGCGATCGAACGTATCCGTATCGACCGCGAAACCAAGGAGCCGCGCTTCAAGGTCATCGGGTCCGATCTCTGGTCCGATGAGCCCGGCTTCGCGCAGTCGATCGAGAAGATCGAGGTTGCCGGCCTCTGCGGGTCGGCGATCATCGAGGTGATCGGCGAGATGTTCCTGGCCGGGGTATGCCGCGCCGACGGCGTGATCGACGGCTCCCTTGCCGCCACCACACCACGAGTCCAACCCCACGGCCGAACTTTCAAGTATGTGATCAGAGTCGATGACGAGCTCGCCATCACCCAGAACGACGTCCGTCAGATCCAGCTCGCCGGCGCCGCGCTCCGTGCCGGCATCGACCTGCTGATGGAACACGCCGGTGTCTCCGAGGTGCACGACGTTCGCCTGGCCGGAGCGTTCGGTGCCCACATCGACCCGGTCTATGCGCTGGTACTCGGCCTGGTGCCGGATTGCCCGGTCGAGGGGGTGCGATCCGTCGGCAACTCTGCTGGTGCCGGGGCGGTGAGAATGCTCGTGTCGGCCTCGCAGCGAGCCGAGATCGCCGCCACCGTCCGGCAGATCGAGAAGATCGAGACCGCGATCGAACCCCGTTTCCAGGAGCTGTTCGTCGAAGCCATGGCCTTCCCTCACCAGAGGGCACCAACCACCCATCTGGCGCGGGTCGTCGACCTACCCGAGCGAACCGTCACGAAACCACACCGCCGCGGCCGACGGCGAAGCACAGCCAAGAACGCCCGGGACGACTCGTGACCGGCACGCCGACTCGACGACCACGTCAGGCCCCGGGTTCGTAGCCCAGACCGGCCAGCACGCCATCCACGACCTCGGCGACGAAGTCGAGGTTGATCGCCTCCTCGCTCATGAGGCGGCGATAGAACAGCGGACCGGCCAGCATGGCCAGTACGACCTTCGGGTCGGCATCCGATCGGATCTGCCCGGCCTCGATCGCCGCCCTTATCACCTTGAGGAGTGGGCGTTGGCGAACCTCGCTCAGCGATCGTTTCTCTCGGGCCAACTCCTCGTCGCACTCGGCCGCCGCCACGAGAGCCGCCAACACCGATACCCAGCGGGCACGCGGGAGCTCATGGGCGAGATGCCCGAGGATCGCCATCAGGTCGGCCCGCACCTCGCCGACCGGTTCGATCTCGGGTGGGGGCGCGAGGGAGCTGAACGCGTCGATCACCAGATCGGCCTTGCTACGCCAATTGCGGTAGATGGTGGTGCGGGCGACTCCGGCCCGCTGCGCCACCGACTCGATGCTCAGGCCCTCGAAGCCGTCGCCGACGAGAATCTCGATCGTGGCTTCGTGAACCACCGATCGGGTGCGTCGAACACGCGGGTCGATGGGATCACAGGCCGAGTCGGGACACGGCCGACCCATCAGGGCGACCCGACGCTCGCGGTCGGGGACGCGGTCTGGAGATCGGGATTGTCGGCCCGGGCCACGGCCACGTGCTCCGGCATGATTCGATGGGTCGCCACCGCCCCGACGGCCACCGCCACCGCGGCCGCCAACATGGTCACGCCGAACGAGTCGATGAATGCCGACTGGGCGGCAGCAGCCAACTTGGCACCGACGGCCGGGTCGACATAGTGGGCCGCCTCCAGCGCGCGGCCCACCGAGTTTCGTGCCATGACAGCCAGCGGCTCAGGCAAGGCCGGGAGGTTTCCGACCAGCGAGCTGCGATACAGGGTGCTGGAAATACTGCCGAGAACCGCAATACCGATGGCTCCACCGAGCTCGCGGGACGTGTCGTTCACCGCTGAACCCACGCCGGATCTCGCCACCGGCAGGCCGGCCATGATGCTGGTGGTGGAGTTGGCCATGACCACCGACATCCCGGTGGAGAGCAGCACCAGCGCCACGAACAGAATCCAGTAGTGGTAGCCGCTGGACAGGGTGGCCATCACGACGAAACCGACGGAGATGAGACCCATACCGGCGGTAACGGTGTTACGAAGCCCAAATCTCTCGGCAACATCGGCGCTTCGGGGTGAGACGACCACCATGACACCGGCCGCCGGCAACACTCGCAGCGACGCCCCCAAAGCACTGAATCCGAGAGCGAACTGGAGGTAGAGCGTCACGAGAAAAAACATTCCGTACAAAGCGAAGAACACGGTGGAGATGGTGAACGCGCCGGCGCTGAAGCCCCGTTCCGAGAAATAGCCCATTTCGAGCATCGGGGTATCCGAGCGACGCTCCCAGAGGACGAAACCGACCAGAATCGCCGCGGCCGCGACCAGCAACCCGAGGGTTACCGCGTCGAACCAACCGTTGTTCGGCCCCTCGATGATCCCGTAGAGCAACACGAAGAGCCCGCCGGCCGAGAGCAAGGCCCCGACCGGGTCGAGCTTGGTGTGATCAGGATCAATCGAGGTAGGCACGAACACAAGGCCGAGCAGGAGTGCCACAGCAGCTATCGGCAAAGAGATGAAGAACACCGATCCCCACCAGAACCGTTCGAGCAGAAGGCCGCTGACCACCGGACCGATGGCGGCACCGGCCCCGGCGAAGCCCGCCCAGATGGCGATGGCCCGGCCGCGTTCGTGCGGTGGGAAAACGTTGGTGACGATCGACAGGGTGGCCGGCATCACAAACGCCGCG